>NZ_ALCB01000094.1:0-5181 GCF_000282935.1 Actinomyces sp. ICM39 | reverse complement strand
CCACGCCGCGATACGCCTCGCGAGCGCCTGCGGGGCGCGCCTCGACGACGCCAGCCCCATCGCCGACGGCACCCTGCCGGGCGGCGTGCGCCTGCACGCGGTCCTCCCACCAGTCTCAGGATCGGGGACCCTCATCTCCCTGCGCGTCCTCGGCACCCGTCGGCTGGGCGTCGCAGACCTCGAGGCCTGCGGGACACTGCCCGGCGCGGTGGGGATGCTCCTGCGGGCGCTCGTTGTCTCGCGGGCGAACGTCCTTGTGAGTGGGGCGACCGGCAGTGGCAAGACCACCCTCCTGAGCGCCGCCCTCTCCCTCGTCCCCTCCGGCGAACGCATCGTCTGCATCGAGGAGGTCGCCGAGATCGCGCCCGCCCACCCGCACTGCGTCCACCTCGTCGAACGCAAGCCAAACGTGGAAGGGCGAGGAGGCGTCACCCTCTCCGACCTCGTGCGCGCGGCCATGCGCATGCGCCCCGACCGCCTCGTCCTTGGGGAGTGCCGAGGCCCCGAAGTGCGAGATGTCCTGACGGCCCTCAACACGGGGCATGACGGGGGCTGGGCGACCATCCACGCGAACGGGGCGAGGGAAGTGCCCGCGAGGCTTGCGGCGCTCGGGGCGCTCGCGGGTATGGGGGAGGGTGCCGTCGCGGCCCAGGCTTCCAGCGCCCTCGACGCCGTCCTCCACATGCGGCGCGACGCAGCTGGCCGCCGATGGGTGTCCGAGGTCGGGGTCCTCACGCGCGCTCGCGGTCCACTCGAGTGCGCGGTCGCGCTCAGCGCCTCCGCCGATGGCTGCGTCACCACGCACGAGGCCTGGGCCTCCCTCGCCCGAAGGGTCGGACTGTGAGGGTGGGCTGGGATGCGTTCGTGGACTGCCTCGGCCTCGGCGAGGTAGCGGTGGTCAGCGTGTTCGGTATATGCCTATTTGCTGTGTGTTTACGGTGTTGTATGGCCGTGTATCGGGGAGCGCATGAGAAGCGTATCGTGCGTGCGTGGATGTACCCGCGCAGCTCACGCAATCCTGCCGATGGGGCCTGGGGGCGCAGACTCCGCTGTCTCGCGGGCCACGACAACAGGGCGAGGCACCGCGGTCGCGCCATAGGTTCGCCGACGACGCGTGAGCTCTCCCTCCTGGTCGCCGAGGTCGCGACGCGCCTGCGTGCGGGAATGCCGACGGCACGAGCGTGGTCGTTGTCCCTCGCGCGCATCGGCGCGGGAGGCGCAGTGCGCGACACTGACCCATACCCGTCGATCTTCGACGAATGGGCACGCGAGCCTCCTCGCTGGAGCGTCCCGTTGCGCGCGCGATCCCCGGATGCGGGCGCTGCCAGAACGGCAGCTGCGTCCATCGCTCTGGCCTGCCGCTTCAGCAACGGCCTCGGCGCGCCCCTGGCTGACATCCTGGATGCCATCGGGGACAGCGTTGAGGATGCGCAAGCCGTTGAAGAATCTCGCCGCGTTGCTTCTGCCGGTCCCCTCATGTCCGCGCGCGTCCTCGCGGCTCTTCCCCTGGTCGGAATCGTGTCCGCCCTCGCGCTGGGTGCCTCACCCTGGCATTTCTACACGGGAGCGACCGTTGGGAGGGTCTGCGTCCTGCTCGGAATACTCGCGTGGGTGGCGGGCATCGTTTCGTGCCGCAGGATCCTCGCGCGGGCCAGACAACCCGATGAGGATACCGATGCTGCTCTGACCTGCGACCTCGCCTCCGCCGGGCTTGCATGCGGTGCGGCGATCCCGCGCGTCCTCGATGCGCTCGCATCGGCTAGCTCATGCGAGTCTCTCTCCTGGACGGCCTGCGCATTGCGGCTTGGGTCTATGTGGGGCGAGGCCTGGGAGGAGACCCCGGCATGGGTGCACCCGCTGCGAGACGCCCTCGAATCCGCCTGGACCAGCGGCAGCGCACCGGAAACGATGCTTGCGCGCAGTGCCTCCTGGGAGCGTCGAACCCGCCTGGTGGAGGCGAAGACGCGCGCAGAAGAACTCAGCGTCCGGCTCGTTGGACCGCTCGGCGCATGTTTCCTCCCCGCGTTTCTCACACTCGGAATCGCGCCCCTCCTCGCCTCCCTCACCGGTGGTATCGGCATGTAGCTCTTATCCACAGGGGTCGCTGGGGCTCGCGAGTTATCCACAGGGCTGCCAATCCGCGTGGAACCGCAAAACTACGAGCGCGCACACTAGCTCTACGCGTCGGTAGGCGCGAGAGACGAAAGGACAGATCAATGACGATCATCGACAGAATCGACTGCGCGGTGACGCGAGCCCAGCTCATCGCGATGGCGACCGTGCAGGATATGGGACGTGCCATGAGGGCCGGATCCGGTGGGGATAGCGCGGAGGGGCGTGATCCTGAGGAGGGCGCGACCACCGTCGAGTACGCGATTGGGACTATTGCCGCCGCGGGATTCGCTGGCTTGCTCATCGTGATCCTCAAATCGGACGCCGTGCGGGCAGCCCTGGAGTCCATCATCCAGGAGGCGCTCAGCACCCGATGAACAGCGATGAGCGCGGATACGTCACCGTCGAGCACGCCATTGGTTTCCTCGCGGTTACGGTCGTCATCGGCGTCATCGTCGCCGCCGCGCAGGCCGGGATGACCGGAGCCTCCCTGTGTCAGGCGGTGCGCGAGGGCGCGCGGGCTGCCTCCATCGGACAGGCTGACCCGCAGGGAGCGGCCTCAGCAGCCTATCCGCCCGGCTCCTATGCGGTCACTCGCTCGGATGGGTGGGTGAGCGTCACCGGCACTGCCCCCTACCGCGGGGCGGCCGGCTGGATCGGGGGCATCGCCCGTTGCACGGTGACGACCATCGACGAGGGGAACCTGCCGTGACGCATGTACGGATAGCTGGACGCGCGGCTGTGTCCCGACGTGGGCCTGTCGTGTATGGGCGCGCCGGCGACCGTTCCGGCGAGGAAGGATCCGGAACGGTCAACTCGGTGGGTTTGATTGTTCTTGCGCTCGCGCTCGCGGTGGTCCTCGGCGGGATTGGTGTCGCTCATCGCGAGCGGGTGCATCTGCAGGCCGTCGCCGACCTGGCGGCCCTGGCCGGGGCGGAGCAGTCCGCCACCGCCGCATGGGAGGACGTGGGGGAGAGGCCCTGCGCGGCTGCCTCCGTCGTTGCTCGCGCGAATGGTGTGGACATCCAGTCCTGCGAGGTGCGTGATTCTGACTGCCTGGTGGTCCTCACGCAGCCAGTCAGAATCGCTGGTATTTCAACGAATGTGAGCGCTCGGGCGCGCGCCGGACCGGGCGAGTGAAAAACTCACAGGAAATTGCCAGGTTCGTTCAATGGTTCCCACAGGTGGGGTTCGTACATTAATAGTCATCAAGCCAAGGGCGACACCCACAAAGGGTGAGCCAAGAAAGGGAGCGCATCGGAAGACTTGCACTGTGTTGATGGGATACTCGAAGGGGTCGGCCTTATGGCCGGCCCCTTCGGGTGTCTACAGCGCGGACTTCATGCCCCCGGCGCGCGCTCCTGGAGGTAGGTGAGCAGCGTGATCGCTCCCTGTTTGGACAGGGGTTCGTTGCCGTTGCCGCACTTGGGGGACTGGACGCAGCGTGGGCACCCGGACTCGCAGTCGCAGGAGGAGACGGCCTCGAGCGTGGCCGCGACCCACGACCGCGCGCTGTGAAAGCCGGCGAGCACGTGCCCCGCGCCGCCCCGGAACGCGTCGTGAATGAACACGGTGGGCGCGCCCGTGTCGTCGTGCAGCTCGGTCGACAGGCCGCCCAGGTCCCAGCGGTCACAGGTCGCGACGATGGGCAGGATCCCGATCATCGCGTGTTCGGTGGCGTGCAGCGTGCCCGCCAGGTCCGCGGCCTCGATCCCCATTGCGGCCAGCGCCGCAGGGGTGAGGGTGAACCACGTGGACTTCGTGGGCAGCGTGTGGGTGGGCAGGAACAACTCGATGTTGCGGATGAATTCGAGCCCGGGCAGGCGCAGCAGATCGTAGTCGGTGACCCGCGTCGACACGTTTGTCGGCCCGTGATGCCAGGTGACCGTCCCGTCCCCGCACACG
The DNA here is from genome assembly GCF_000282935.1 of Actinomyces sp. ICM39. Classification (NCBI taxonomy): domain Bacteria; kingdom Bacillati; phylum Actinomycetota; class Actinomycetes; order Actinomycetales; family Actinomycetaceae; genus Actinomyces; species Actinomyces sp. ICM39. The sequence goes on along the minus strand of NZ_ALCB01000094.1, from coordinate 1,164 downwards.
TGCGTCTCCTCGATTGCGCAGACCTCGACGCTCGTGTGGGTCGCCGAGCGCGTGCGCAGGGGAGTGCGCACCTCCTCGACCAGGGCGACGCGCGCGTCGCCCGTCCGCGCGGGTGGGATGATGATCGACGAGGCCTGGGCCCCCTCGCGCTCCCCGCCCCCGAGGTGCTCGGTTCCCCGGGTGCCGCCCGACGCCTTGGGCAGGAGCGCGCGCGGCCATCCCTGGGCGGCGGGAGCGGTGGGCGTGGTGAGGGAGCTGAGGGAGAGCACGTGGAAGGTGCGCCCCTGGTGGATGTAGATGGCGCCGGGGAAGACCTGGGCGTCGGCGGATGCCTGGTCGATGGTGCCGATGACGGTGCCGGTGGCCGCGTCGACGATCTGAACGTCGCCTGCGGCTCCGCGCAGGTCGGTGAGGTCGCTGGGGCGCTCGGGCCTGGTGGCGTCCCAGAAGAACCCTGAGGGCCTGCGCTTGAGGTATCCGTCGGCGACGAGGCGTTCGGTGACCCCTCGCAGTTCCGGTCCAAAGTAGGTGATATCGGACGGAGTGATCGGTATTTCGGCGGCCGCGGCGGCGATGTGCGGTGCCAGCACCCACGGGTTGGAGGGGTCGATGACGGAGGCCTCGACCTCGCCGAGAATGTGTTCCGGGTGGCGCACCAGGTACGCGTCCAGCGGGTTGTCGGAAGCAATAAGCACGGAGGTTCCGGGCGCGCCCGCGCGACCCGCGCGGCCGATCTGCTGACGCAGGGACGCGCGCGTGCCCGGCCAGCCGACCGTGATCGTCGCGTCCAGGCCCGAGATGTCCAGGCCCATTTCGAGCGCGGATGTCGTGGCGAGCGCCCGCACTCCTCCCGTGCGGATCGCCTCCTCGAGCGCCCGGCGTTCCTCGGGCAGGTAGCCGCCGCGATACGCGCCCACCCGGCCTGCGTTCGCGGAACCGCGCGCCGAAAGCCGGTCGCGCACCTGAGCGGCCACGGCCTCGGCCCCCGCGCGCGAGCGCACAAAGGCGAGGAGGCGCGCCCCCTCCTCGACGAAAGCGGTGGCGAGGTTGGCGGCCTCAACCCCGGCGCTGCGCCGCACGATCGGGACCTTGAGGGTGGCCGCCCCCGGCGGCGCATCGAGGGCCTCCAGGAAGGAAGAAATGTCGACCTCAGACTCGTCGGCC
>NZ_ALCB01000093.1:0-3671 GCF_000282935.1 Actinomyces sp. ICM39 | reverse complement strand
GGTACGCATGTATCCGCGTGCATCGAAACGATAGGTGGCTCCATCAATGAGCGCCACACCGTTGGTCGGGTAGGTGCCATCGGCGTAGCGGTACCACCAGCCGACCGAATCGCTGATCCACTGGCCCCCCTGCGGGGCAGGTGCCGGGGTCGGAGCGGGCGCCGGATCGCCCTGGAGGCGCACCTCCTGCTTGGCGGGGTTCACGCCCCAGTCCCAGGCGAAGAGGTACGGGGTCACCGGGGCCTCGTCTGTGCGTCCCTGCTGCGCCCAGGCGGCCTTCAGCTCCGAGACGGGCACGTCGAAGTGGTAGCGGTGCGTGCCGTCGGCCAGGACCTCACCGTCGTCCTCGACGAGCTTGCGGTAGTACCACGTGCCGTCGGCGTCCTCGTGGAAGTCGATGCCGGCCACGGGGGAAGCGTCGGTGACGTCGAAAGACACCGTGCGGGCGTCGCCCTCGCCGCTCACCGTCAGGTTGGAGATGACCGGGGCCTGCGTGTCCAGCGTGAACTCGTAGCTCATCTGGTGCTTCTGCGAGGACGGACCGTCCGTCGCAGCCTCGATCGTCAGCGTGTAGGCGCCGTCGGGCAGCTCATTGCCGGACTGGTCGTAGCCGTCGAAGAACGGTTCCTCACCGGCGAACTCGCCCGGCTTCGTCCAGCCGGTCTCGAGGTCGTAGAGGGACTTGCGCACGCGGTTGATCGTGTAGGAACGCACGGACTCCCCCGCGGAGTTCCGGTAGGTGAGAGTCATCGACGGGACGGAGCGCAGCATGCCGGTCAACGGTGCGATCTTGTCGGGGGCTCCCGCCCACTTGGCGCGCGAGGTGATGAGGCGCTGCGTGTTGATCGCGGTGACCAGGTTCGAGTCCTGCTTGTCCGACAGCGGGTTCAGCCCGCCCAGCGGGATGGAGGAGTGGGCGTTGACCAGAGCCGAGCGGTAGACGTGCACGGGCGTCGTCTCGTTGTCCGACCACTTGCCATCGAAGACGTTCGGGGCTCCCCACAAGCCGTAGAAGCCCAGGTAGGGCACGGTCAGGCTCGGGGTCCCGTCCTCGCTTGTGAAGGTCACGGCGCCGTCGATAAAGGTTCCCTTGGGGGCGTTCTCCGAGGCAAAGGCCGCGAACTCGGACTCGGGGGTCACGGTGACGGTCACGGTGGCGTTCGACTTAGCGGGGACCGTGATCTGCTGGGCGTCCCCGGCCTCGGCCACGCCGTCACCGGAGAAGGTCAGCGAGATACCCGCGCCCGCCCAGTTCTGCGAGTGCTCGAGGAAGAGGCCCTCCTCGACCATCTCGGAGAGCGCCTGACCGCCGAGGGTGTAGGTGTGGGCAGCGTCGGAGAGGTTGGTCAGCTGCACCTGGAAGGTCCACCCCTTCGTCCCGTCGCCGAGGTCAGCTTTGGGTCGGGAGGGATCGGCGGCGCCGACGACGGTCGGGTAGACGGTCGCGGTGGTCGCTGCGAGCGCGTCGACAGCGCCCGCGCCGACCCTGCGCGGCGAGTAGTAGGTGCCGTCGCCCAGCTCAACGTCGATGAGCGGGTGCGCGGTGCCCATGAGGAGGTTGGTGACGACCGCGTTCTTCTGCTCGGCACTCATTCCGGAGAAGGCGGGATCGCTCGCGAGGCGCTCGCGCACGAGGGCACTAATACCCGCGACCTGCGGGGATGCCATCGAGGTGCCCGACAGGCGCTGATACTCGTTGCCGAGGTAGGCCGACATGATGTCGCCGCCGGGGGCAGCGATCTCAGGCTTGAGGGTCAGGTCGGGAGCCACGCCCCACGCCGAAAACTCCGAGGCCGTCGGGTTGTTCGAGGCCAGCACGATGCCGGAGTGCGTGACGGTCACGGTGACGTCGGTTCCGTTGGCGCTAGCCAGGGCCTCGCGGATCGCCTCGCCGTCACGCTTGGTGATGGTCACCGTCGGCATCGACGTGGTCGAGCCGAGGATCGCCTGATAGGGCGTGCCGGCCTCGTCCGTGTCGGCGACCATGAGGGCCGCGGGTGCAGGCGAGAGAGCCGTCAGGTTGCGCGCCTTGAGCTCCTCGGTCATGGCCGAGCCGTCGCGGGAGTCCGTACCACCCTTGTCCTCAAGGACGATCACGCCTGAGAGGTCGGCGCCCGCGTACTGCTCGAGCCGGTCGGTGCCGCCAGCGCCGGCGTCGACGATGCGGTAAGTCTTCTCAGCGATGTCGCGCAGACCGCCCACGGCCTCGCCCTGGCCGTTGAGGGCGGTACGGTAGGCAATCTTACGATCGCCCAGGCTCACGTATGACAGGGCCTCCTGGTTGTCGACGGAGGCAACAGCCAGGGTGGACTTGTAGGAGGCGGGTTCGCCGAGCGTACCCGTGTCGGGGTCGGTCGCGAACGGCTTATTCTGGCCGGAGTTGTTGCCGTAGGCGTTGGAGAAGGCGTTGCCACCCGCCGCGTTGACGGTAATGCCAGCGGCGGCGAGCTTCTCGTACACACCAGCGAAGACGCTGCCCGCGTCACTGCTCATGCCGGAGTCATCGCCCAGGGACAGGTTGATGACGTCGGGCTTGATGATGAGCGCGTCATCGAGGGCTGCGAGCAGCGCACTGTCGGGCATCGAGCCGTCCTCGTCCGAGGCGACCTTGGCGACGACGATCTGCGCGTGAGGCGCAGTGCCCTGCAGGACGTCCGCGTTGGCGGCCGCGATCGCGGTGACGTGCGTGCCGTGGGACAGGTCCTTTTCGGAATGGGGGACGACGTCGGCATCGTTGTCCGCGTAGTCGTAGGCGAAGGGGATCTTGCTGTTGACGTACGTGCCGGCTCCGCCGTGGGGGAGCTTGCCCGCGAAGGCCTGCACGTCGGCCTGGCTCATGCGCACGTTGACGCCGTCCATCGAGCCGGCGAAGGCGTCGTGGTCGGTCTGCAGGCCGGAGTCAATGACTTCGATGACCTGACGATCGCCCTTGAGGGCGACCTCGTTCGCACGCGTCATCGCCAGGGACGAGGCGTTCTTGAGGACGGGTGCACCGCTCCCCTGCTCCTCAGTCTCCATCGGCTTGTGGACGCCCTCGATGAAGGCGGTCTTGACGCCCTCGACCTTCTGAATCGCGGAGAGAGCGGAGCCGGGCGCCTCGACGGCGAAGCCGACGAAAGCGTTGGTGTACTCGCGCACGGTCGTGACCTGTGCGCCGGGAACGACTCCCGCGACAGCGGAGGCGATGCCGGCTTTCACATCGTCGCGCCTGACCTGCGTGGAGCCACCGGCTGTTCCACCCTCCAGCTGGACGATGATCGTCGTCGGGGTGTCGTCGGCCGCCTCCTGCGCGGACGAGGCGTCGGGCAGGGTCACTCCCCCGGCCTCGGCCTGGCGGATGGACAGCAGTGCGTCCTCGACTCGCGTCCCCGACTGCGCGTCCTTCGACGAGGCGTGGGTGGGGTTGGCGGGGAGGACACCGCCCGGCTGGGGGCTCGCTGCGAGCGCCGGGACGCTCACGCCGGTCAGGGCTAGGGCTGCGGCGAGCGCGAGTGCCGGGGTGGAGTGATGGGACATCAATGGCTCACTTACGTATCGACGAGTGACGATCAAAAGCGCGTCCGTCTGACGCGCCGTCCCATTATGCGTAAGTTCTTCCAGTTGTGCAGTATGCATGTCCGATAGATGGCTCAGTGTCCACGCACTGACATTTTGTGCATGCCTGAATATAA
>NZ_ALCB01000092.1:0-1042 GCF_000282935.1 Actinomyces sp. ICM39 | reverse complement strand
GCAAGTCCGACAAGGACGACGCCGACGGCAAGTCCGACAAGGACGACGCCGACGGCAAGTCCGACAAGGACGACGCCGACGGCGAGGGTTCCGGAAGCCACGACGGAAACGAAAGCTCCGACGATGAACCAGCCTTTGCCGATGGGATCACAGCAGGCGGCCATCCTGGCCCTTACAAAGAGGCAAACGACGGTTTTATCGCCGATTTTGCGGAGAAGAATGGCCGCACACTCGATACGGACCACGGGCCGATGGGCGCAGACCTGGTCGACCATCGGGAACCAATCAGCGCGGACCCCGACACTGGCGAGCAGATTTCTGCAGAACTGTACAAGGAACGTACGACCGGACCTGATGGCGAAACTGACTGGCCAGATACGGAAAATAACCATCCTGAGCTAGCCGACGTTATGAAAGATGGCGTTTACCTTCACGGAGATCCAGAAAAAGGAATTCCTCCGTTCCAAGATATGGCAGTCGACGAATTTATCAAGGAGTACCCCGGAAATCTTGATCGAATTGGAGAAGACCGTGGCAAATATTTCGCATTAGTAGGCAAGGACGGGCCGGACTCTTTCCAGAAGCGATCAATCCACGCAGATTCACTCTACTCTCCATACAGCCAATTCGAGTTCCACCCGGATAGGCTACCTCCAGGAACGCGTGTAGAAACAGGAATTGTGTACCCATGGTTTGATTCACCCGGAGGATCACGGCAGGTCAGGCTGTACACACTTGATGAATCCGGCGATCAAACTTACTTAAGCGCCCAACAACTCCTTGAAGGCCCAAACCCTGTTCTAGTTAGAAAGACAATCAAATGAATGAAGAACTCGCCGCATACATCACTCACCTGTGCGAACTATCCGGGCACACGACCCGGATCAAGAAAGACTTAATCCTGGTCGAGCCGGGTGAAGACTTTATCTACGACGCTTTCACCACTCGGAAGGACCGTTATGCCTACGGCCAGGTCGATAAATACTCATTCGGCGGGGCAGACTTCAGCTCCGTATCCTTCGAGATCTTCAAGAAGTTCGCG
>NZ_ALCB01000091.1:0-1219 GCF_000282935.1 Actinomyces sp. ICM39 | reverse complement strand
CCAGGGCGCAGGCGGCGGTGGTCAGGGCGCGCGCGGCGCGCCCCGCCACCCCCGCGTTTGAGCGGGGATGACGGGGCGCGTCAGACGTGTGTGTCATGTGGCTACTTTCGGTGGTAGGCGGGGCTGGTGCCGATGTGGGCCGTGAGGCCTTCGCGCACGAGTGCGTCTTCGTTGACCCCGCGATAGATGTAGCTGTCATCGTATTCGATCTCCCCGAAAGGGGCGATGCCGTCGATGTATTGCTGTACTTCGGCGGGGGTGGGGGTGGAGCCGCCGCCCTTGTCGGCCAGGGGGTTCTCGTCGGGGAACTGGGTGGGATCGGTCTTCATCATCCCGCCCATGTTGAGAGGACCGTAGCCGGTGTATTGGTTCCACTCGTGGTTGGGGTTGAGCCCGCTGTGGGTGACCAGTTGCAGGATCTGGTTGGGGGTTGCCTCGGGCCAGCGCGAGCGCGCCAGGGCGATCTGTCCGGCCACGATCGGGGTGGAGATGGAGGTTCCCTGCGTGTCGGTAATGGTGCCGGTGTCGTAGTCGCGCACCTTGATGGGCCCGCCCACGCCAGCGGCGACGACTCCTTGGCCCCACGAGGAATAGCTTGCAAACTGTCCGGTCGAATCGACCGCGGAAACGCCCACGGTGCCCGACCACCAGGCCAAGGACAGATGGTTTTCGTCACGTGCGTCGTTGCCCATAGGACCCACGATGATGACACCCTGAGCAATGGCGCGAGCGATAGCCCACTTCAAGGGCACCTGTTCGTGATTGGGGTCTGACGACGAGTAAGAGATGATCTGAGCGCCGTCGTTCATCGCCGTCTCGAATTGTGCAAAAGAAGTGCGCTTAAGACCCTTGTTGTCCTGCCTGCATTCGTTGGAAATCTCCTCGCCTTCAGCGGGCATGGCATAGGCGATAAGGGTGGCGTCGGGTGCGAGGCCGTAGTTTTTGGACACCAGGACGGAGGCAATGGCAGTCGCGTGCGTCTTCGTGGCGTTGGTCGCTTCGTACTTGCACAGTGTCTTAGTGGTGATGTTGGCGCCGGCCAGTTCGGGTGCGCTGGTGTCGACGGGGCCGTCGATCATGGCGATGGTGACGCCTGTGCCGGTGTATCCCTTGGCTCGGGTGGTGTCAAGTTTGTAGTAGGAGAAGTAGTCCTGGGTGGTGATGGTGTCGTCGGCCCTCGCAGGGGCCGGTGTGGCCGCAAGGGCGCCCGTGGCCACGG
>NZ_ALCB01000090.1:0-12615 GCF_000282935.1 Actinomyces sp. ICM39 | reverse complement strand
CCGCCGCCCACCGGCACCGCGGCAGGTCCCTCCGACGCCCTCCACACCAGTGGGGCTGGGTCGCTGTTGTCTGGTTCGGCGCGTCGTCTCGAAGCCCGGCCAGGCCCTGCCGCCGCCCACCGGCACCGCGGCAGGTTCCGCCGGTGCCCTCTACACCAGTGGTTCCTGGTGTGCTGTGAATAGCCCTGCTAGGCCCCGCCCCGCCCATGCCATAGTAATTTCGCATGCAATTCCCCTGAGTGTATTTCAAGTGTTGAAATCTAATCGTTGATATTCTGCGGTTTTTGAGCGTGCATCGATTCGTGTCGTGGGGGGAATTGCATGCGAAATGTGGGTGGAGGTGGTGTCGCCGCCGTCCATGGGTGCCGCAGCCGGGCCCGTCGCCCACAGGTGCCGCAGTCAGGTCCTGCGTCTGGAGGTACGCCCGTGGCTCGGGTCCCTTCCCGCCGTCGGTGGGGGTTTTGCAGCATTAGGAACTCGCTGGCGGCGTGTCGCCGGCGTGTCGGATCTCTAATGACGCCATTTCCCCCGTTTGGTGGTGATGGGGTCGTGGCTTGGGGTGGTGCAGCGCCCAAAACGCAGACCACCTCGGCGAAAAACGCTGAAAACGGGCGGTTGCGGGTGAGGTGGTCTGCGTTTTGGGCACAACGGTGCCTGTCGTGGTGTGTTGTTCGCACGTCAGCCCCTGAACATGCGCGTTAACCCTTTGACGCGCACGTCAACACCTCAACATGCGCGTGGGCGGCGCTGCTTCGTGAGTACTGCCCATTTTGCCGTGGTAAAGATAGTGCTGGCAGCCCGCCCAGACGACCACCTAGCGCGTTAACGTGCGGCCGGACGGGTGCGCGAGTACAGTGACGCCCCGCCCGAAGCCGGGCGGGGCGTCACCGGAGCCGACCGATCAGGCGCTCTGCGGCAGTGTCGGTGCGAGGAATACAAGGGCCACCATGATCGAGTTGTTGAGCGCGTGGTACAGCCACGAGTAGGCAATGTTCTTGCCGGATTTGACGTACACGAGCGTCAAGATGATGCCGACGGGCAGGTACATGGTCATGTCCTGCCACTCGTGGCAGTGCATGTAGGCGAAGAGGAATGCAGAGATTGACCCGAGAAGCCAGGTCGGTGCGTACGGGCTCAGCTTGCCGATGAGGATGTGACGGTAGAAGATCTCCTCAACCAAGGGCATGCCAATTGCAACGAAAAAAGCGAATGTGAGACCGAGAGCGCTGTCGGATAGTGCGCTGACGACCCCCTGCTGGTTCTGTGCGACCGGCGGGTTCGGACCATAGATTGCGAGGCGTATAGCACCTTGGGTCATGGTGATGAGCAGCCATAGGCCCAACAGGAGTGCAATCTTGCGCACGGGACGCCTGCGCAGGAACGAGAATGCGGATAGAAACTCGCGCCCGAAAAATGCCAGCACCATCGCCAGGAAGATTGAGTCGAGTATGACGTTGACGAGGGTGGTGTTCCATGACGCGGGGAAGATTGATGTCGGGATGATGTCGAGCAGGAAAAATGAAGCGTAGGGGATCCCGAAGATTGCGATGCGCACCCAGTCGTCGCGCGTGAGGTGCTTGGGGGACGAGGCTGGGGCGGCCTCGGTCGGAACAGCCGCGCCGGGCAGGTCGGTGGGCAAGGGCTCGGTGACTGTGGGCCCCTGCGGGCTCGTCATCGTTGCTGGAGTGGTGCCAGCTTCCTCTGTGGGGGACGCGCTGGGATCGGGACGCATGGATACCGAACCGCTTTCTATGTAACTATCGATGCCTGAGGATTATGACAGGATTTTAAATTCTTTTGCAAGTTGGCGCCCTTGTGGGATGTTTGTGTAGTTAATGTGCCATTTTTATGGCATCGCGTCAGCAAGCTGTCAAGCTGGGCCTTTCGTCCCCCAAGGGGGTCATGCCTTCGCGCTAAACACGGTCACGGCATGGTCACAATTTAGGACGACCTAAACGGACTACTTTTCACCTGGGCGAGATGTGGCTACGCTCAATGCTTAGGAATTCCATCATCCCGGCGTTACCTAATCGCCGGATCGTCAGGAGGCAAGCGGTGACAGTGCTTCGCGCTCACGCGCATAGTATTCGCGCTCACGTACACAACGTCGGTCAGCGACTCAGTCGCGTCCTCATCGTCGCCGTGATGGCGGCTCTGGCCGTGGCGATGTTCGCCTCGCCCTCGCGCGCCGCGGATCAGACGTGGAGTGATGTTTCGGCCACGATCAATGGCCTGATCGACGAAGGCGTGTCCACCTACAAGGCGGGCGACGCCAAGGGCGGCAAGGACAAAGTCAACGACGCCTACTACAAGCACTACGAGATCACCGGCATGGAGAAGCAGGTCATGGCCCGTATCTCCGGCTCGCGCGTCTCCCAGGTGGAGATGGAGTTCTCCCTCCTGAAGAAGGCCATGAGTGACGCCGACAGTGCGGGCGTCGATAGCCACGCTACGACCCTCAAGCAGTACATGGTCGAAGACGGCGCGTCCCTGGATGGCGTCGCCCCCGGGTCGGCAGCCCAGGCCTCGTCGGATGATTACAGCCCCGGCGCGTGGGGTGAGGTCGCCAAGACGATCAACGGCATCCTCGAAGACGGCGCCAACGCCTACAAGGGTGGCGACGCCAAGGCTGGTAAGGACAAGGTCAACGAGGCCTACTACAAGCACTATGAGATCACCGGCATGGAGAAGCAGGTCATGAGCCGCATCTCCGGCTCGCGCGTCTCGCAGGTGGAGATGGAGTTCTCCCTCCTGAAGAAGGCCATGACCGACGATGACTCGGCGGCGGTCGACCAGCACCTCTCGACGCTGACGAACTACATCCGCGAGGACGCCAATAGCCTCGACGGCTACACCGGCAAGGCTGCCGACAAGACCACTGACAGCTCGGGCACCTCCCCGTGGATCGCCCAGTTCCTGCCCTCCCTCCTCGTGATTCTGCGCGAGGGCATGGAGGCGATCCTGGTCGTCGCCGCCGTCCTGGCCTACCTGGCCAAGGCCGGCCACAAGAACAAGGCCCCCATCGTGTGGGGCGGCGTCGCCCTCGCCCTCACCCTGTCCGTGGGCCTGGCCTTCCTCTTCAGCTACGTGACCTCCCTGGCGGGCGCCAACCAGGAGCTCCTCGAGGGCTTCGCCGCGCTCTTCGCGGTCGTCATGCTGATCTGGGTCTCCAACTGGATGATCAACAAGTCCTCCAACAAGGCCTGGGACGAGTACATCAAGAAGCAGACCGACGCCTCGCTGACCAGCGGCTCCCTGCTGGGCCTGGCGTTCATCTCCTTCCTCGCGGTCCTGCGCGAGGGCGCCGAGACGATGCTCTTCTACGTCCCGATCGTCGCGGCTGCGGGCGACAAGGTCCACTACGTGTGGATCGGCCTGGCGGTCGGCCTCGTGGCCCTGGTCATCATCTACCTGCTCATCCAGTTCGCAGCGGTGCGCATCCCGCTGCGCCCGTTCTTCACCATTACCTCGCTGCTGATGGCCTTCATGGCCTTCACGTTCACGGGTTCTGGTATCGCGGAACTCCAGGAGGCGGACGTCGTGTCCCTGACGCCCATCTCCGGCTTCCCCACCATTGACCTCTTGGGGATCTACCCCCGAGTGGAGAACCTGGCCGCGCAAGCCATCGTTCTCGCCATCATCGTCGGTCTCTATTTCTTCGGAAAAGCTCGCCTCGCCCGCGAGGCCGCCGCCCAGTCGCGGGCCGGGGAATGACACCCCCGAGCGACACCGACGTTTCATCCAACCAACACGCACAGGAGATCATCACTATGAAGCGCTCTCTGTTCCGCGTCGGCGCGGCCCTGGCCACGCTGGCCCTCGCAGGCACTCTGGCGGCCTGCTCCAACAACTCCTCCTCGTCCTCCAGCGAGAAGCCCGCGGCCTCGGCCTCGGCTGACTCTGCCGCCCCCGCCCCCGGCGAGGACGCTGGCTTCGAAGAGCAGCCCCTCGGCGACGAGGTCCACGTCGGCCCCCTCGTCGTGGGTGGCGTCTACTTCCAGCCCGTCGAGATGGAGCCCCAGGTGGGCACCCCCGCCGCAGATTCCTCGATGCACATTGAGGCCGACATCGCCGCCGCCGCCGACAACAAGCTCGGCTACGGCGCGGGTGACTTTGTGCCCGGCCTGACCGTGGACTACGCGATCAAGGACAAGTCCGGCAACGTCGTCCAGGAGGGCACGCTCATGCCGATGAACGCGTCCGACGGCCCGCACTACGGCCTGAACCTGCCCAAGCTGGACGCCGGCACCTACGACGTGTCCTTCATGATCAAGCCCCCCAGTGTGTGGCTGCTGCACACCGATAAGACCACGGGTGTTGAGGGCCGCTTCTGGACCGAGCCGCTCGTCGCCGAATTCCCGGATTGGCAGTGGGATCCCACGGCCGTTTCCTGGTGATCGACGCTCATGCTTTGCGGGGCCGAGGCAGTGGTTCTTTTGTGGGACCTCTCGCCTCGGCCCTTGCCCCGTGAGGGGACTAGAATCGACACCGTAGCTACGACTTCGGTGAACCTTTATTTCGGGAGGAAAGCCAATGCTTCAGCAGATGAGTGAAGCAACCCTGACGCTGCTATTGACGATGCTCGCGCTCGGCGCCGTCATTCGCTTCATGCCCGCCGCCGGGCGTGGTCGCCGCGGTAAGAAGGCGCGCTCGCTGGCCGTTTGGGTCGGCGTCGGCCTGGGCATGGTCTCCTCCCTGGCCCTGACGATCATTAACGTCGAGGCCCCTAAGTCCGTGAACCGCCAGACCGTTGGCCTGTTCACCCTTCCCGTCGTGATCGTCCTCGCGGTCCTGTTCCTCGCGCTCATCGCGGTACGCTCGCGCCGCGTGCGTTCCCTCCTGCCCGGTGACGCCGACGACGAGGCCCGGGCCGCTTCGTCGATGGAAACCGCGGTGAGCGGGGATACCCTCGTGCGCATCGTCGGTGCCCTCTACATTGCGGCCGCCCTGTTCCGCGCAGTCCCCACGGCCATGAACCAGGCCGTCATGATGCTCTCGGGCGGCGTCGAGATCTACTCGACCCCGGTCGTCCTCGCGCTCGTCGGCTACGTGCTGGCGTGGGTGCTCGTCTGCTTCGTCGCCTGGGTCTCCTACCGCCTGTGCTCGTGGAACAACCGCGTGTGGCCGGCGGCCTTCATCCTGATCTCGCTGCTGGCCAACCACGCCCTGATGGTCGTGCGCATCATCAAGGCCAAGCGCTGGATTGCGATTCCGAAAGACGCGTGGAACGTCATGTCGTGGTTCATCAACCACGAGGCCGTCTTCACGATCGCCGCGGGCCTGGCGCTGTGCGCCGTCGTAGTCCTCACCTGGCTGGCATCGCGCTCGATTCCGACCGTTGGGGCCAACCCGGCGGAGGGACGCCTGGGCCGTGCGCGCTCGCGCCTCTACAAGTCCATGGCCGGCACCGCCGCCCTCGGCTACCTGTGTGGCGCGCTGCTCATCACCGTCGGCGTCGCCTACGGCAGCCAGGAGATCGAACTGTCCCCGCCCGAGTCCTTCAGCGTCGTCGACGACCAGGTGAGCGTCAACCTCGCCGACATCTCCGACGGTCACCTGCACCGCTACGAGTACACGACCTCGGGCGGCGTGAAGGTGCGCTTCATCGTCATCCAGAAGTCCGGCTCCTCCTTCGGCGTGGGCCTGGATGCGTGCGAGATCTGCGGCCCGTCGGGCTACTACGAGAAGGACGGCAAGGTCATCTGCAAGCTGTGTGAAGTGGCGATGAACATCGCGACCATCGGCTTTAAGGGTGGCTGCAACCCGATCCCCATCGAATACAAGGTCTCCAACGGCACGCTGACCGTGCCGATCTCCGCCCTCGAGGCCTCGGCCTCCATCTTCGCGAAGTAAGGCTCACGCGTGTTTTTCCGAATGCTCCGCGGTGCCCTCACGAGGCGCGGTAACCGCCACTTCATGATCGCCCTGACCGTCGCGCTGGGCGCCTGCGTCGCCACGTCCATGCTCTCCGTCATGTTCAACGTGGGCGACAAGGTCAACCAGGAACTCAAGTCCTACGGCGCAAATATCGTGGTGCGCCCGCAGGGTGCGGCCGTCCTCGATGACCTATACAACACGGGCGAGGTCACCGAGGCCCGCTCGTACCTGCGCGAGGACGAGCTGGGCAACATCAAGACGATCTTCTGGACGTACAACATCCTCGACTTCACGCCGCTGCTGAACGTGTCCGCTACCGACGCGTCCGGCGAGCATGTGCCCACGACCGGCACGTGGTTTGGCCACCACCTCGAGCTGGCCACCGGCGAGAGCGTCGAGACCGGCCTCGACAAGCTGCGCGGCTGGTGGGGCATCGAGGGCTCCTGGCCCGCTGATGACGACGAGGACGGCGCCCTCGTCGGCACCACCTACGCGGCCGCCCACGGCCTGACGGTCGGAGACACTGTCACCCTCACCCGCGAAGGCATCACCCGTGACTTCACTGTACGCGGCATCCTCACCAGCGGCGACGACGCCGACCGCGGCGTGTTCATCCAGCTTCCGCAGGCCCAGGCGCTCCTGAACCGCGAGGGCGTCGTCGGCAGCGTCGAGGTCTCCGCCCTGACCACGCCCGACAACGACCTGGCCCGCAAGGCCGCGAAGAACCCGAACTCGCTGAGCGTGTCCGAGAAGGAAACCTGGTACTGCACCGCCTACGTCTCCTCCATCGCCTACCAGATCGAGGAAGTCATGACGGACTCTGTGGCCCGCCCGGTCCGCCAGGTCGCCCAGTCCGAAGGCGTCATCCTGGAAAAGACCCAGCTGCTCATGGTCCTCGTGACCGTCCTGGCGCTCATCGCCTCGGCCCTGGCCATCGCGAACCTCGTGACCGCGGGCGTCATGGAGCGCTCCAACGAAATCGGCCTCATGAAGGCCGTGGGCGCGAAAGATAAACAGATCATCTCGCTGTTCCTGACGGAGACAATCATCGTCGGCCTGGCCGGCGGGGTCCTCGGCTACGGCGGAGGCCTCGCCCTCGCGCAAGCGATCGGCTACATGGTTTTTGGCTCCTCCATCGCCTTCGTGCCCGTCGTCGTCGGCCTCGTCGCCGTCCTTGTTATCCTCGTCGTCCTGGGAGCCTCCATCCCGGCGATCCGCTACCTGCTGCGCCTCAACGCGGCGGAAGTCCTGCACGGAAGGTGATGCCCATGTCCAGACGAGCAATGTTCTGGCGGATGGTCACCTCCTCCATCCTGCGCCGCCGCTCCCGCGTCCTCATCGCGATCCTCGCCGTCGCCATCGGCGCGACCACGCTGTCCGGCCTCGTGACGATCGCGGTCGACGTGCCGGCCCAGCTGGCCCGAGAGATCCGCTCCTACGGCGCCAACCTCGTCGTCACCCCCGCCGGTGACGTGCCCATCACGGACGAGGCCGTGGCCGCCGCGACCGCCCAGGTGCCCGCGAGCGCTCTGGTCGGATCCGCAGCCTTTGACTACGAGACCGTCACCATCAACGACCAGCCCTACGTGGCGGGCGGCGCCGACCTGGAGGCCGTGCACGCCATGAACCCGTACTGGTTCGTCGACGGTGAGTGGCCCGCTGCGACGGGCCAGGTGCTCGTGGGCGAGCAGGTCGCTTCGACGATCGACGTGAAGGCCGGGGACACGATTACGGTCAGCCAGCTGGACGCGAGCGCGTCCTCGAAGGCCGCCGCCCAGTCGGGGGCGCAAGCCTCGGCCCTCAAGGTCGATCCGCGTACCGTCACCCTGACCGTGTCCGGCATCCTCAAGACCGGCGGCAACGAAGACGGCTACGTGTACATGTCCAGACAGGACATGAGCGCGCTGACCGGGCAGACCGACGCCGTGTCGCTCGCCGAGTATTCGATCGCGCTGGAAGGCGATCAGCTGAGCGCCGTCGCCGACGCGATGAATGCCGCGAACCCGCAGATTCACGCCCAGACCGTGCGCCGCCTCGCCCAGTCCGACACGGGCGTCCTCGCGATGCTGCGCTCCCTCCTCGTCGTCATCACCGTCATCGTGCTGGCGCTGACCATGATCGGTGTGTCCACGACGATGATCGCCGTCGTCACCGAACGCCGCAACGAGATTGGCCTGCGCAAGGCCCTGGGCGCCACCGCCCGATCCATCACCCGCGAGTTCATGGGTGAGGGCGTCATGCTCGGCCTCATCGGAGGAATCCTGGGGGCCGGGGCAGGCTACGGCCTCGCCGTCCTCATCTCCACCTCCGTGTTCCACCGCTCCATCTCGCTGCACCCCGTTATCCTCCTCGGCACGGTCGCCTGCTCGATCCTCATCGCCGTCCTCGCCTGCCTCCCGCCCGTGCGCCGCGCACTGGCCGTCGACCCCGCGCTCGTCCTGCGCGGAGAATGAGAGTCACCATGACCACCTCCACCGCCACCCCGGCCTCGTCGGCCTCCACGGACGCGCTGCTGAGCCTCGAGGGCGTCTCCAAGATCTACGGGGACCTGCACGCCCTCGACAACGTGTCCCTCGAGATCCCGCGCGGCCAGTGGGTCTCCATCGTCGGCCCCTCCGGCTCCGGTAAGACCACGCTCATGAACATCGTCGGCGCCATGGACACCGCCACCAAGGGCACCGTCATGCTGGACGGCCACGACATCTCCGACCTGACCGCCGACGAGCTCACCGAGGTGCGCTGCCGCACCATCGGCCTCGTCTTCCAGCAGTTCCACCTCATCGGCCACCTGACGGCCCTCGAGAACGTCATGGTCGCCCAGTACTACCACTCGATGCCCGACGAGAAGGAAGCCCTCGAGGCCCTCGACCGCGTCGGCCTGGCCGACCGCGCCACCCACCTGCCGCGCCAGCTCTCCGGCGGCGAGCAGCAGCGCGTGTGCGTGGCCCGCGCCCTCATCAACTACCCCAAGCTGCTGCTGGCCGACGAGCCCACCGGCAACCTGGACGAAACCAACGAGGAGATCGTCCTCGACCTGTTCAACCAGCTCCACCAGGACGGCACGACCCTCATGGTCGTCACCCACGACGCGCTCGTCGCCGAACAGGGCCAGCGCGAAATCCGACTCGACCACGGCAAGGTCGTCAAGGAAACCTGGCACGACCACGATTTCGAACAGCGCGCCTCCGGCCTGGTTCTGCCCGGCCGCGACGGCGACGCACGCAGCGGAAAGGACAAGGTGCGATGACCACGCCCACCACCCCCGATAGCCGTTCCCGCTGGGTCACCCCGGCCTCGTACGCGGTCCTCGGCGCCCTCGGCGCGACCATCCTGGCCGCGTGCGCGCCCTCCACCGGCCTGGACATGACCAAGCCCATGAGCGACGGCACCTGGACCGCCCAGTCCAACGCCGACGACCAGGGTTCCATCGGCACCATCACCATCACCGTCGAGGGCGGGCGCATCACCGCGACCTCTTACGAGACGACGCTCGCCGACGGCACCGACAAGGGCGCCGATTACGGCAAGAGCTCCTCGGGCGAGGTCTTCAACGAGGACTACTACAAGAAGGCTCAGGCCGCCGTCGCCTCCTACCAGGAGTACTCCGACAACCTCACCAAGGTCGGCGACCCCGCCAAGGTCGACGTCATCACCGGCGCCACCGTCGCCCACCAGCAGTTCGTGCAGGCCGCCATCCGTGCCATCGCCGCGGCCCAGGGCGTCTCCCCGGACGGCGCCGATGACATCAACATCCCCGGCCTGAACGACGCCACCAAGGACGGCGACCTCGACAAGGACCTCGGAGGCTCCGACGGCTGATTTGGCGCGTACCGCCGGCGCGCCGGGGGACGAGGCCGTGGCAGAGTCCCCGGGGTCTGCTCCCACGTGGCGCTCCTCCTTCCCCGCGATGGGCACCCGCATCGACATCATCGGCTGGGGCGGGGACGGCATGGCGATCGTCAACGCTGTCGTGGGCGTTGTTGCACGCCATGAGGACATGTGGAGCGTGTTCCGGCCTTCCTCCGAGGTGTCGCGGCTCAATGATGCTGTCGCCTCGACTGTGGGCGGTGGCGGCGCGTCCCGCTGCGGAGCCGATTGTGCGCAAGGCGGCCCCGGCCTCGTCGTGAGCGAAGAAACTGACTGCCTGCTGCGCGACGCGCTGGCGCTCACGGAGGCGACGGGGGGAGCGTTCAACCCGCTGATCGGGCCGCTCGTCGCCGCGTGGGATGTTAAGGCGATGCGGGCCGCGTACATCGCGGGTGCGCCCCTGCCGCCCGCGCCGTCTGAGCGTGTCGTGGAGGCGGCGTTGCGGGCGTCGTCGTGGGGCTTGCTGTCGCGCGTTGGTGAGCGGCGGTGGGCGATGGGGGTTCCCGGTGAGTCCGCGGGTGGCGTGGATGCGCCCAGCCCAAGCCTCGACCTGGGCGGTATCGCGAAGGGATACACCGCCGACGCGTGCCGCGACCTGGCCGTGGCCATGGGGGCGCGTGGCGTGTTGGTGTCGGTGGGGACCTCGTCGGTGTCGGTGTTCGGGACTCGCGCCGACGGCTCTTCGTGGCGCGCGGGCCTGCGAGACCCCCATGGCGGGCCCACGTCGGTCGCTGGCGTCGTGGAGCTTCCTGCGGACGGCATGGCGTCCCTGTCGACGTCCGGGGATAACCTGGGGCCGCTGGGCGGTGTGCGCGCGGATCCTGTAGTGGGGCGTGCGGCGGGGCCCGTGTCGGATCCTCGCGCGCGTGAAACACGGCGTGAAACATCCGCGGGTGGCGGTCGAGTTTTCGATCACCACATCATCGACCCGCGCACGGGTTACCCCGCGAATGCGGGTGTGCGACAAGTTAGTGTCGTGGCTTCATCGGGCGTGTTGGCGGAGGCGCTGTCGACGGCGCTCCTCGTCGATCCGTCCATCGATATTTCGGACGTCGCGGCCCGCTGGGCCCGCGTGACGGGCGCCCCGGCCTCGGCGAAGGTTGTTGGCCTGGTGCGTGCTGAGCAGAGCTAAGGCAGTACGTCCATATAATCCGGATTGAGCTGGGCGCACGGCGGTTGAGTATATCGAGGGTTGAGCCTTCGGTGCTGCGTTCTTGTGTGTCTGTTGCGGTCAGATGCGACGTCCGTGCTGAAGGTCTGCACTGGTTAGGGAGCATTACACCATTTAGGGAGCATTACACTGCCTGGGAAGTGGTGTAATGCCCGGCTAAATGGTGTAACACCACTTAGGAACAAGCCAATATGCGGAGAATGCTGGCATTTAACCGATGCCGACCTGTGATTGCGCTACGAGTACTCGCGGATGCGTGCGAGAGTGGCAGTTATCCACATACCTTCGGAGCAATTGGGCTTTATCCACAGGTCTGCTCTCAGGTCGTGACAACGCTTGTCGTCACGCGGATGATGGGCTTATGAACGCTCAATCGCTGACTGTTATTAGGTCTTCGACAGATGGACGGCCTTCAGTGGGGGATCTGTCGTCAGGAAATGTACTTCGCATTCAGCGCGGACGTTACGTCACGATTCATCAATCTGGTTCTCCGATGACCTACTGGGAGATGTGGGCTCTCGTGGCCAGGGCTCGATTACTTGTCGTGAATGACAGCAGCTCCTGCTCTCCGGTGTTCGTAGGTGCTAGTTCATTCGTTGCGCGGTCGATACCGCTCTGGGAGGCAAATCCCGATGTCGTGATCTGGTGCGCGTCGCGGCATGGGAGGCGCTCAATGCCGGCTGTCACCATGCAAACGGTGACTATTCCAGCGACGTTCGTGTGTTCGACTGTGAAGAAGCCCTACGAACGCAGCATCGAGATCGTTGATCGGTTGCGATGTGAATCTGTCGTTGAAGCGGCAGTTCGCATGGCTTGTTATTCGGAACGTCTCAGCGGATTTGTGGCGATTTGCATGGCGTTGCACCACGAGTCTCGGTTTGTATTGCTATCCCAGGAAGAAAGTAGGCAACGAGCTGAACGCGTTCGGGGCAAGATGCTTGAATGCTTGGATCTGTATCGGCATCAAAAAGAATGCGTTCCCTACAAGCGTGCACAGTGCCTGATAGCCGCCGCTGACCCGGGCTGCGACAACCCTGCCGAGGCGGCGCTGTTGTGGGTCCTCAAGTCGGTGAGTGCCTTCGAGGTCGTGACCCAGTTCGAGATCGTCGTCAACGGGAGGCGTTATTTTGCGGATATTGCGATCCCGGGACTCATGATTATCTTCGAGTTTGATGGCATTGGAAAGCTGGGCAAGGACGATGCTGAATTCGCCCGGGCGAAGCGTGACTGGATCCAGCGGGAAAACGACTTGCGTAGTGCCGGTTGGAGGATCCACAGGGTCTCTTGGAAAGACTATGAAGACTTCAGTAGGTTACGTGCGTGGGCGATCCAACTCCTTCGTCCGCATCAAGTTGCCATCCCTGAGCATGCTGAGGCGCTGTGGGCGTTGCCGACTGAAGCGTGTGATGGCCCGAGTCGACGTTTTCATGTCTACGCTCGATGAGGCCTGCACCGGTTAGGGAGTATTACACCACTTAGGGAGTATTACACTGCCTGGGAAATGGTGTAATACCCGACTAAATGGTGTAACACCACTTAGGGACAAGCGACACCGTGGAAGTGGAGTCCGGCTGCCGTGGCGGTGGGCGTCGTCGGTGTCTGGAGGGGGTCGGGACGATGCGCCGAACGTATCAGGACGCCAGGTGCCACTGGTGTGGAGGGTGCCGGTGGGGCCTGGTTGCGGTGCCGGTGGGCGGTGG
>NZ_ALCB01000089.1:0-5816 GCF_000282935.1 Actinomyces sp. ICM39 | reverse complement strand
GGGTCCACACCCCCCTGTGTGTCGCTAGCTAGCTAGGCTCAGGCGTCGGCCTGCTCCTTGCGGCGCTTGTTGGCCAGCGCGATCGCACCGGAGCCGCCCACGAGGAGGGCGCCAGCGCCGATCAGGACGCCAACACCGGCAGCACCGGTCAGCGGCAGGTTGAAGCCGCCGCGCTTCGGGACGTCCTTCACCGTGGTCTTGAGGGTGTACTCGTTGTCAGCGGTGGAGTTGGACTCGAGGACCTGGAAGGCGATCGGGCGGGTCTGGAGCTCGAAGCCCTCGGGGGCCTTGGTCTCGACGAGGCAGTACCAGCCGCGGTCAGCCTCGGCGACAGCAGCGTTGTTCTCCCAGTCGTTGTTGCGCAGGCCGTCGATGGTGACCTCACCGTTGGCGTCGGTCGCGTAGGTTTCCTTGCCAGCGGGCGCGAGCTTGGTGTCGAGGGACGCGTCAACGGACTGGAAGTTCTCGGTGGGCTTGGTCGTGGGCGTGCACTTGTAGACCTCGAACTCAGCGCCTTCGAGCTTCTTGGTGTCCTCCACGGAGGAGACCTTCGTGATCTTCACCTTGCCGAACTTGGAGACAACCTCAGAGTTCGGGTAGTCCGGCGGGGGAACGGTACCGGAGTTGGGCTTCCAGCCGTTGGAGGGAGCGTTGGGGAGCAGGGTGGCCTTGTTCTTGAACAGGCCGTCGTTCTCCACCTTGTCCTTGACGGTGCCGGCCAGGTCCATCTGGACCTTGGTGTTGTCGTCCTTGCGGTTCTCGACCAGCTTCTTGCGGCCGGCCTCGGTGAACTCGGCGGTCCAGAACTTGGTCTTGCCGTCGGTGCCGTCAGCGGCGATCAGCTTGTAGTCGGTGTCCTTGGCCAGGGCGACCTCGCCGGTCTTGCCGTCGATGATCTTCAGGGCGATCTTGGCCTCGGGCAGCTCCACGCGCTTGTCGTACTGGTCGACGACGTCGTAGAAGTCGAGGGCCTCAGCGGCGGGGATGTCCGACTTGATGGTGTAGGAGATCGCGGAGCCGATGGCGGGGGTGTTCGCGTCGGCGACGGTCTTCTCGATGCCAGCCTTGGAGTTCTTCGGGTAGGCGTGGACGTTGTAGACCCACTTGTTCAGCTCGGTCGGGTGCGTCATGGGCACCGTGATGATGAAGGGCTTCGCGCCGACGTAGCCGGCGGGGGTCTCGGTCTCGGTCACGACGTAGGCGCCGAGCTTGAGGCCATCGAAGGTGGCCAGGCCGCCGCCGGCGGTGGTCTTCTCGCCGGCATCTTCAACGCCGTCAGCCTTCGCGGTGTCAACGTTGCCGTTGTAGCCAGCGAGCTTCTCCCAGCCGGCCTGCGTGGTGAGGTCGACGGTGGTCAGGCGCTGAATCTTGAACTTGGCGCCGTCGAGGGGGGTGCCGTGATCGGAGGTGTCCTCAAGGCCGTTACCGGCCATGGTGCCGTTGTTGGCGTCCTTCACGTACTTGTGGATGGTGATGGAGCCGGTCTTGGAGGTGTCGAGGTCGACCAGCGAGGGGGCGCGCTCAACAGTGGCAGCGAGGCCGAAGGCGGGGGCAGCCTGGGTCGCGGAGGTGGCGGCGGGCAGGGCCAGCGCGCCGGCGGCGACGGCGAAGGCTGCGAGCAGGCTCAGGCTGCGGCGGGTCTTCGTGGTGCTCATGGGTTTTCTTTCTCCTGTGTGTGTGATTTCGGGAGTTTTTTCTGATGGTGGGTCTCGTGGTCACGGGACCTCATGGGTGGCTCAGGCGATTGCCTTGCGCCTCTTGGTGGTGACCACGGTCATCACCATCGCCCCGGTCATCAGCACAGCTGCGGCGCCGATGTAGGGGTAGATTCCGGTGCTGCCGGCCTTGGGCAGCTCGCCAACTTCGGTGTCCTTGACAACGATGGTGGCCTTGCGGGTTCCGGCGACCAGGAAGCCCTGGGGGCCGGCGAGGGAGGAGGCCTCGGAGGAGAACGACTGGACGGCGCTCTTGGCCCACTTGGCGGAGTCCGTGAGGTCGTCCGCAAGTTCCACGTTCGTTCCGGAGCTGTTGCCGCGGGCGGCGGTCAGCGTGAACGCGATGGGCTTGGGCAGGAGCGAGTGTCCCGCGGGTGCCTTGGTCTCAACGAGCCAGTACATGGTGTCGAGGTTCAGGTCGTTGACGGACCAGTAGTAGCCGTCCGTGGCGGTCGCCTGGGTCAGGGTCTTGACCACGGTGGCGTTCGCATCCGTGTTGGGGTTGGACTTGTAGATCGCGAACTCGGCGCCCTTCAGGGGGTACATGGCCGCGTTATTCGGACCGATGTACTGGTTCGAGGCATCTGCGAAGGTGGAGCCGGTGTTCTGCGTGCCAGCCTTCACCACCACGAAGTCGTGGGGAACGGTCGGGCCACAGGCCTTGTTGTTGCTCGTGCCGTCGGAGTCCTTGCCGTTCTCAGCCAGGACCTCGTTGAAGAGGCCCTTGCCGGGAGCCAGCTCGTTGTTCCCGTTGATGGAGCAGGCCAGGTCGGCCTCGTTGTAGCCGGCGGCTGCAGGGTTACGGACGACCGCGAAGCGGATCCAGTATTCCTTGGTGGCCCCCGGGGCCAGCTCGACGCCGTCGGTCAGCGTGTAGACGCCGCCGGTAGCGGTCGCGTTGGACGCGGAGTCCAGGCCGGCCTTCGTTTCAGCGATCTTCGCAGACTGGATCTCCAGGCCCTTGGCGAAGTCGGGCTTGTCGGTGAGCTTGCCAGTGTTGGCGGCCAGCGAGCCGTCGTTGGTGGCGACGATCTTGTAGTCCACGTTGAAGCTCGTGGCACCGTTCGCGCCGCCGTTCGCCTCGATGGACTTCTGGACGCGCAGCTTGGGAGCCTGGTATTCGTTCACGAACGTACAGGTGATGGGGGCTGCCTCGTTGGAGGCGGCACCTCCGACGTTCTTGAAGTTGACGCCGCGCTCGGTCTTGGTCACGGCGACGTCTTCACCGATACCGTTGACACACTTGATGTCCTTGAGGCTCCACTTGTCCTCGCCGCCGGTGTTGATGTCCTTCTCCGTGATGGTGAAGTCGGAGTTACCGACCTCGAAGGGGATGAACACCGAGTCGTACTTCGCCTGGGCCTCACCGAAGGCGGTGGGGGTCAGCGTCGCGGCCGGGTCGGCTGCGGAGATGTACGAGGTCTTGGCGGGAGCGGAGGAAGCCGTGGGCTTCGTGACGGTCACGGTGCCGGTGGTCGCCGGGGTGCGGTCGGTGTTATCGTGCCAGGTCGCGCCGGTCTCCACCAAGAAGTTGGCGGCAGGGATCGTCGGGTTGGCGCCCGCGGGGTCCTCGACGGCCTTCGCGATGCGCACGGAGCGCTCCTCGGTGATGACGCCGTAGAGGCAGCCGTAGTTAACCGAGAGCTCCTGCGTGATGAAGGTGTCGGTACGCTTGGCGTCCGCCGGAGGCGTTGCCGGGCAGTTGGCCGTCGGGATGGAGTTGAAGTTATCCGGGGTCAGGAAGTTGGTCGCATTCGTCGCAGGGGTGAAGCCCCACAGCTGAAGTCGGTAGGTGCGGCCATTCTTCGTGAAGGTACGATCCGAGGTCGTCTTCTTCAGCTTGACGGTATCCCACACGTAGGGGTTTTCGTTGACGTTACCCTTGGCACCGGGCCACTCGATGGGCAGGGCCCTCTTCGTAGTGATCTGGTTGTAGGGCTGCTCGGCACCCTTGTTGTAGTACTGGCTGTAGAGGTCGTACTCACCGTTACCCTCACCCACGTACTTGACGCAGTAGTAGCGTCCGGAGCGAGACTCGGGCTTGTTGACGTAGCCCTGCGAGCGGTCAGCCGCATTGACCGGGTCAGGCTCGTAGGCCGTACCAATGAAGACTCGCTCGCCGGTTGCGGGGTCGGTCACCCACTTGGGCGTGCCGTAGTAGCGCCCCTGGTCCATAACGGCGTCGCGCAGGTACTGAACACCAGATTCAGGAAGCGCTCGTTCCGTTGCATCCTTACCGTTAATTCCGATGTCCGTACGGCAGGTTCCGGTTCCAGCAATACCGGGGTGCTTGACGTAGGCGCCGCCCTTGCGATACATGATCGTCGAAGACAGAGTATTGAACGTCTCATTGTTAACAAACGGGAACGACTCACCGGGATCACCGGGGATCAGGCCGGTCATCTGAAGGTTCAGTGAGGAGTGCAGGTACGGCTGGATCTGAGCCGTACCACCGATCGGCAGGTTGTTGTGGCGGATCGCACCAAGCAGGAACACCTGGCCGGGGTCGACCGCGCCGGGGTTGTTCGGCTTGAAGCCGATGGCGGACTGGCCGTTCACCCAGATAGCCTTATCGCCCGCATTCTTCCACTTGTCATAGTGGGCCTGCATCCACGCCTTACTAGCGGGGGGATCACCATAGTCGACAGACTGATCATCCCACTTCCACGGCATGCCTCGGGCGATGTAGGTCCACGCATCGTTCGCCTTAGCGTATGGACCACCAAGACTGGTCGTGACGGGAGTGTTGCCCGTGCGAATACGCTCCTCCGTCATGCCCTTGACGATGCCGTAACGAATGAAGTTGTTGTAGTCAGTCGTCTCATCCGTCTCAGAGCCATTGGTAATACCTTTACCCATCCAGGCAGAGACTTCGCCGACGTCAATCTTCGTTGCACCGGGCTCCTGGGCAGCCTGGGCGGCCTGGGGGGCGGCGACCTGGGAGACGACCAGCGTGCTGGCCGCAGTAGCCACGACGGCCAGGGCGGCCAGGGCGCGGGACGCAACTCCTGCTCGCTTGGTCCGCGCGTGGCCTGCGCGCGCTCGACTCGTTGCCATTAATCAATCTCCTTGAAGACTGTTGCTTCGCTGTGTCGTACTCGGGGGGATGTCCCGAGAGGTTTTTCCACAACCTTGATGACACTCAGCGTACGACGCGGTTACCGAAAAATGCAACCCATTTTCTGCAGCTTTGCTAGTGGTCTACCTTACAGAAAAACAGTCAAGTGATATTTCCGCAGGATATCAACGGTTGACCTACTGGTTTCAATCTATGAAAACATGCTTTTTCGGCTATTTTCATCTTTTTTAACGGCTGGCAACAAATCAAAATGTGGAACTTTGCAGCGCTTGACAGATCCCCAACAATCAACCGTCAATCCTATTTTCAGACCGGCGTCACCCCAAAAGCGTCAAGCAATGCAAGGAAAACCCATTGTCCTGTCACCCATTTCCACTCAAACTTCTTCCCACCTGCGAGAACATAGGACTTCAGTCCCGCCTGCGAAAAAAATAGGACTTCAGACCCATCTGCACCCCAGATACTCACAGGCGCTCCCCAGACACTCCCCCAGCCACAGCCACAGCCGCTCCCCTCCCTCCGCACCCCCAGCCAAACCCACATCCACATCCACACCCCAGACACTTCCCCGACACGCCCCTCCCTCCGCACCCGCACTCCCTCCCCACCCCAAAGTCGCATGCAATTCCCAAACAGGAGTGACTCAGCAACACAAAGTGATACGAACAAGCAAGCTAGTCAGGGGGAATTGCATGCGAAACTGCAGCACCTGAGGCCGCTAGCAGGGCCAGTGGCCACCCCGCACGGAGGTCACCGCGCCCAGGCTGCAACACATTCGGATAGGTAACAAACATCCGGATAGGTAACAAAGATCCGGATAGGTAACGAAGATCCGGATAGCTTAATAACCTATCCGGATGCGCATAACCTATCCGGATAGCGGCAACCTATCCGGATGCGCCCACACTCTCCGCATACCCCCACGCGGAATGCGGCGGCAGGGCCATAGCAAGCACACACGCACGCCCGATTGGAGCCCGCCGCGGGGCCTGGCCACTCACACCAGAACCACAGGCGCCGCC
>NZ_ALCB01000088.1:0-25355 GCF_000282935.1 Actinomyces sp. ICM39 | reverse complement strand
ACTCCTGCCCCGCAGAACCCTGTGACCCAGGCTCCTGCCCCGCAGAACCCTATGACCCAGGCTCCTGCCCCGCAGAACCCGAGCACTCCGGCTCCCGCGCCTTCGAATCCCTCCGTTGATGGCGGGCAGACGCCTGCCCCCGGTATCGAGGCTCCGGCCCCGCAGGATCCGGCCACCCAGGCTCCCGCCCCGCAGAACCCTGTGACCCCGGATCCTGCCACCCAGGTTCCGTCCGTCCAGGTTCCGGTGACGCCGGCTGCTTCTGGTCCCGCGCAGACTGACGCTCCGGCCTCGACCCCGGCCGAGACGCGTCGTGACACGCTGGCTGCCACCGGTGCCTCGGGCGTGTGGGTTGGCGTTGGTGCGGTCGCCGTCCTCGTTGCTGGTATCGGTGCGGTCGTCGCATCGCGTCGAGCCAAGCGCTGACGCAACGCTCTTCAGCCTCGGCTTCATCCTTCATTGAACTGCCTCCCGTTTCTTGGAGATCTCCAAGAAACGGGAGGCGTTCCGTACCTGTGGATCTGTGACTGAAGCATGATCGTTTGCTGAGGGAGTGGGCCTTTGGCCGTTTGAGACGGATGGGGGCCTATTGCATCGCCAAGAAGGTTGAGTGTGCTTGTCTGCGTTGATGAGAGTGTTGTTGTTGAGTACGGTCTTGCTGAGCGCGCGCGACGTTGCGGTAGAGGGGAGAGCGGGTGTTGAGCAGACGTAGTTCGGTCACTGTCTCAAGGGGGCCGCACATGGGCTCGATGTCGTGTGGTGCGGGGCGGCGAGTCGAGGTTCGATCGGGAGCACGTGAAGTGGCTTGTGAGCACAGGGCGCCGCACGTGGGTTTGTTACTAAGTGGTGTTACACCACTTAGGGGGTATTACACCAGCTCGGAGGTGGTGTAATGCTCCCTAACTGGTGTAATGCTCCCTAACTGGTGTAATGCTGCCTGCCGCGACTTGGTAGGAGGCGCGTTGATGGGGCGTTGCGCCCGATCGAGGAGAATCAACCCCTTCAGACGGCCACACAGTAGCTACGCTTGTCCGGCATGCAAATTGCGGGTGCTGCCCAGTTGCGTCGTCGGCAGTTTTGTATTCCTGGTGAGAGCCCTCGTTGTTAGCGGCGCGGTCGAGGCAGACAAGGGGGGCGTGGCCACATGGCCACGCCCCCTGGCGTCTACGAGGAACGGATCAGTCCGCGTCCACCGCCTGGTTGGCGATCTGGCGCTCACACACGTCGATGAGCTCGCGGATGATGCGGATCGTGCCGGCGGAGGCATCCGAGTGAGCCTCGATCCAGGCCTTGCCGGAGGCGACCACGTCGACCTCGGGGGCGTAGCCCGCCAGCGCGTTCGGGAAGAGCAGCGTCGTGAGATCCTCGGCGGTGTGGAAGGTGAAGGTCTCCCAGATGCCCGCCAGGGCCTCGAAGTACTCGCCCACGTAGCGGGCGTATGCCGACGGGTTGGTGCGCGCCTGCGCCCAGAAGCCCGAGATCATTGCCCAGCGGGTGTCGTTGGGGATCGAGGTGTCGGTGAGGACCTTGTCCCACACGTCGGCCTTGATCCACTCGCCCTCGCGGGCCGCACGAGCGGCGGCCGCGTTCTGGTGGCCGGTCATCGTGTCGTCAGTAGCCTCCAGGGCTGCGATGTCCTCCTCGGTGGCGGCGCCTCCGCGCACCAGGGCGATCAGCAGGTCCCACTTGAGGTCGACGTCGAGATCCAGGCCGTCCAGGGTCTGGGTGCCGTCGTAGAGGGCGCGGATGGCCTCGAACTGCTCGGGGCTGGTCGCGTTGCGGGCCGCGGCGGCGACGAGCATGCGCTGCGCGTCGGAGCCGGAGGCGGCAGTGCGAGCCAGGAGGAGCAGGCGACGGCCCGTGTCCTCGGCAGCCTCTGGGCGGTACTTCGGTGCCACGAAGGTGCGCACGGCCTCGTCGATGTGACGCAGGGTGAGCGTCAGGAGGCTCATGTTGTCCTCGACGGGAACGGCGCGCAGGGCCAGGTTCAGGTAGTCGCGTGCCGGCATCTCGCCGTCGCGGGTCATGTCCCACGCGGAGGCCATGACGACGCCGCGGGTCAGCGAATCCGTGAACTTGGTGATGTTGGTGATCGCGAAGGCCAGGGACTGCTCGTCGAGGCGGACCTTGGCGTAGCCGAGGTCTCCGTCGTTGACGAGGATGAAGTCTGGGCGAGCGATGCCCGCGGCGGCCTCGATCACCGTGGAAGCGCCGTCAATGTCGAGCTCCTCGCGGAAGACCTGGGCCAGCGTGCCCTCTTCCGTCAGCGAGTAGCCGGCCACGCCCATGCGGTGCGGGCGCAGGGAGGCGCCATCGGAGAAGGCTTCCTGAGTGATTTCGAGACGCTCGATCGTGCCGTCCTCGGCGGTCGTGATGACCGGACGCAGGAGGGTGACGCCGGCTTCCTCCAGCCACACCTTCGACCACGAGGCCAGGTCGCGGCCCGAGGCGGCGGCCAGCTCGGAGAGCAGGTCGTCCAGCGTGGCGTTGGCGTAGGAGTGCTTCGTCAGGTACTCGTGCAGCCCCGCGAAGAAGGCGTCGCGTCCCACGTAGGAGACGAGCTGACGCAGCACGGAGGCGCCCTTGGCATAGGTGATGCCGTCGAAGTTGACCTCGACGTCGGCCAGGTCGCGGATCTCGGCCGTAATCGGGTGGGTGGTGGGCAGCTGATCCTGCTTGAGGCCCCAGTCCTTGCGGACCATGAAGCCCGTCCAGCCTTCGGTGTACTTGGTGGCCTCGGCCAGAGCCAGGTGGCTCATGAACTCGGCGAAGGACTCGTTGAGCCACAGGTCGTTCCACCACTTCATGGTGACCAGGTCGCCGAACCACATGTGCGCCAGCTCGTGCAGGATCGTGTTGGCGCGAGCCTCCATCTGAGCCTCGGTGGGACGCGTGCGGAAGACGTAGGCGTCACGGAAGGTCACGCAGCCGGCGTTCTCCATCGCGCCCGCGTTGTACTCGGGCACGAAGATCTGGTCGTACTTGGTGAAGGGGTAGGGGATGCCGTAGGCGCCCTCGAAGAACTCGAAGCCCTGACGGGTGATCTCGATGATCTCGTCAGCGTCCAGGTGCTCGACGATCGAGGCGCGTGCGTAGACACCCAGGTCGATCGTGCGTCCGTCGGAGGAAGTCAGCGTGGCCGTCGTGCCCTCGTAGGGGCCAGCGACGATCGCGGTGATGTAGGTCGACATGACCTCGGTGGTCGCGAAGCGGTAGACCCAGGCCTCGCCCTCTTCCTCGGGGGTGGGGGTCGGCGCGTTAGAGAAGACCTTCCAGCCCTTGGGGGCCTTGACCGTCAGGGTGAAGGTGGACTTCAGGTCGGGCTGCTCGAAGGTCGTGTAGACGCGACGGGCATCGGGAACCTCGAACTGGGAGTATGTGTAGGCCTGGCCGTCGGCGGGGTCGACGAAGCGGTGCAGGCCTTCGCCCGTGTGCATGTACTGGCAGGACGCCTCAACTTCGAGGACGTTGTGCTCGGCAAGGTTCTCCAGCGCGATGCGATTGTCCTGGTGGGCCGAGAAGGGGTCCAGAGCATTGCCGTTCAGCGTGATCGAGTGGACGTTGTTGGACACGAGGTCAGCGAACGTGGAAGCACCTTCGCGCGCGTCGAACTCGATGCGGGTGAATGAACCGAAGTCGGTGTCTCCGCGCGTGAGGTCCAGGGAGATCTCATAGCGGGTCACAGAGGAAATGATTGAGGCGCGCTCGGTCGCTTCCTCGCGAGTCAGGTTCAGGCCTGGCATGGGTTGCCTTTCCGTCGATGGAATGGGAGCGCTGTTGCGCTCAACATTCCTATGTTGTCATGTGTTGGGTGTGATTGCGCGGGGCGCGCCGTATATTGTCGGCTGGGACACGCTTTTACCAGATGGTGACGCGCTGGGAGGGTTCCAGCCACATCTCGTCGGTGGGGGTCACGTCGAAGGCCTCGACGAAAGTGTCAAGGTTTTTCAGTACCTGGTTGCAGCGGAACTCGGCGGGGGAGTGGGGGTCGATGGCCAGCATCTGGCGCGCGAACTGGGGGCGCGTGGCCGTGCGCCAGGCGCGTGCCCACGAGTAGAAGAAACGCTGCGGTCCGGTGATGCCGTCGATGACGGGAGCGGTGCTCGGGGTCAGCCCCTGCTCGGCGAGCGAGGCGGCCCAAGCCTTCCACGCGATGGTCAGGCCACCGAGGTCACCGATGTTCTCGCCGATCGTGAGCGCACCGTTGACGTGGGGGAGCGTGCGTTCTCCGCCCTCCTCCGACTCTTCGCGCTGCTCAAGGAGGATGGCCGGGGTGAGTGCGTCGTACT
This sequence comes from Actinomyces sp. ICM39, assembly GCF_000282935.1. Lineage (NCBI taxonomy): Bacteria > Bacillati > Actinomycetota > Actinomycetes > Actinomycetales > Actinomycetaceae > Actinomyces > Actinomyces sp. ICM39. Next base: position 21,066 of record NZ_ALCB01000088.1, on the reverse strand, counting down.
GCTCGATGAGGGCGTGTGTTCGCTCTTCGAAGGCGGCGCGGTCCTCGTCCGTCCACCAGTTCGACAGGTTTCCCTCCCCGTCGTAGCGTGATCCCTGGTCGTCGAAGCCGTGCCCGATCTCGTGACCGATGACCGCGCCGATCGCGCCGAAGTTCACCGCGTCGTCGGCCTCGGTGTCGAAGAACGGAGGCTGAAGGATAGCGGCGGGGAAGACGATCTCGTTCTGCGTGGGGTTGTAGTAGGCGTTGACGGTCTGGGGGGTCATGTACCACTCGTCGCGGTCGACGGGGCGGCCGAGCTTGGCCCACTCGCGGTCGGTGGCATGAGCGTTGGCGGCGCGCACGTTCTCGACGATCGTGACTTCAGGATCCAGGTGCAGGGTCGAGTAGTCGCGCCACTTGACGGGGTAGCCGATCTTGGGGTTGAAGGTCGCGAGCTTGGCCAGGGCCTTCACCTTGGTGTCCTCGCTCATCCAGTCGAGGCCTTGGATCGACTCGCCGTAGGCGTCGAGGAGTCGGCGCACCAGGGCATCCATCGCTTCCTTGGCGTTGGGCGGGAAGTGGCGGGCCACCCACGCGCGGCCCATGGCCTCGCCCAGGTAGGCCTCGATGAGACCCAGAGCGCGCTTCCATCGCGGGCGCAGCTCCTCCGTGCCGGACAGTGTGCGACCGTGGAAGTCGAAGTTCTCGTTGACGAAATCGCTCGACAGGAGCGAGGCGTGGCAATCGATCGCCGAGGCGCTCAGCCACTCCTTGAGCACGGACAGGTCAGTGGCGGCCCACAGGGCGGCGGCACCCGACAGGAAGTCGGGCTGGTCGACGTTGACGACGAGGCCGGCGACGGGCATGCGCGCGCCCTCCGCCCACGCGTCCCAGTCGAATCCGGGGGCCTGTGTGGCCAGCTGCTCCCACGGCGTGGGATTGTCGGACAGGAGGGGATCGCGGTTGCTCACGGAGTCGCGGTGGTCCGCGGCGATTGCGGTTTCCAGTTCCATGATGCGCTTCGCTGCGCCCTCGGAGTCGGGCACCCCGGCGAGGCCGAGGAGGCGGGCGGTGTGCGCGACGTAGGCCTCGCGGATCGGTGCGTAGTCCTCTTCGCGGTAGTAGGCCTCGTCGGGCAGGCCGATACCGGACTGGACGAGGGAAATCATGTAGCGCGATGAGTCGTGCGGGTCGGTGCCCACGTATGCGCCGACGAGGCCACCGATGCCCTCACGCATGAGACGACCCATCTCGCGGGCGAGTTCCTCGTGGGTCGCGCAGGTGTTGATCGCGTCGAGGTCGGGGCGCAGGGGAGTGGCTCCTGCTTCTTCGATGGTGTCCTCGTCGAGGAATTGAGTCCACAGGGTGGCGATGCGCTGTGCGTCCGGATCATCGAGAGTGCCATTGGCGGCATCCTGGGCGATGGCGCGCGCGTACTTTTCCGAGGCGTCGCGCAGCTTGTGGAAGGCCCCGTCCATGGGGCGGTCCGCGGGGATCGTGTGCGTCGCCAGCCAAGTGCCGTTGACATGGCGGTAGAAGTCATCCTGGGGGCGCACCGCTGAATCGGTGTACGCGGTGTCGAGGACTCGGGCCAACAGTGTGTTCGTCATGCCTTAACTCTAGGGGGAAAAACGGGGATGGGGTGAGGTGAGTGGTCCCCGGGCAACATCCACCCATATTTACGTAATGTTCATGGGATGTTATTCGTTATTTTTGGCAGGAATTGTGCGGGTGAGTGCGAATGTGAGTGTGATTCACACTCATCGTGCACATATGTGCAGAGTCTTGTGTACATTCGTGCAAATGGGTAGGGAAAGGGCATCATGGAGGGAGCAATGAGGCACTTCCTCATCAAGAGGTGAAGGGATTTTTAACGGTGAAGACACTTCGCACTGACGTGTGCGTCATCGGTGGCGGATCCACCGGTGCCGGCGTCGTCCGCGACGTCGCCATGCGCGGCTTCTCAGCCGTCCTCGTCGACCGGGCGGATATCGCTCAGGGAACCTCCGGTCGCTTCCACGGTCTGCTCCACTCGGGCGGCCGCTACATTGCGTCTGATCCTGAGTCGGCCACCGAGTGTGCCGAAGAAAACGAGATCGTCCAGCGCATCAACGCTAACGCGGTCGAGGCCACCGGCGGCCTCTTCGTTGTGACCGCCCAGGATGATGAGGAGTATGCGGACCAGTTCCTGGCCCGCGCAGCGGCTGCAAAGGTGCCCGCCGCCGAAATCTCCATCGCCGAGGCGCTGCGCCGCGAACCTCGTCTGGACCCGCGCATCAAGCGCGCCTTCGAGGTCCAGGATGGCACGGTCGATGGCTGGCAGATGACCTGGGGAGCGATCCGCTCTGCGCAGGCATACGGGGCGCAGGTCCTGACCTACCACCGCGTCACCTCGATTGAACGCGAGGGCGAGCGCATCAGCGCCGTCATCGTCCACGATGAGCGCGGGGGCGAGGACGTGCGCATCGAGTGCGGCTTCGTCCTGAACTGCGGCGGCCCCTGGGCCGGACAGATCGCTGCCATGGCCGACTGCCACGGCGTCGATGTCGTTCCCGGCGCCGGCATCATGATCGCCATGAACCACCGACTGAGCCATTCGGTCATTAACCGCTGCGTGTGGCCCGCCGACGGTGACATCCTCGTGCCTGACCATACCGTGTGCATTATCGGTACGACCGACCTCAAGGCTGACGACCCGGATCGCCTCTCCATCCCCGCCGACCAGGTCCAGCAGATGCTTGACTCCGGCGAGGCCATGATCCCCGGCTTCCGCAAGTCCCGCGCCGTGCACGCCTGGGCCGGCGCACGCCCCCTCGTCAAGGACTCGCGCGTGTCCGCGACCGACACCCGCCACATGGCGCGTGGCATGAGCATCATCGACCACAACACGCGCGACGGCGTCTACGGCATGCTCACCATCGCGGGTGGCAAGCTCACCACCTACCGCCTCATGGCTGAGCGCATCGTCGACATCATGTGCGAGGAGATGGGCGAGAAACGCGCCTGCAAGACCGCTGACGAGGCCGTCCCGCCCGCCAAGGAAGAGCGCCTCTACACGATCGGCCACCGCCTCGACAATGTCGAATCGCGTAACGAATCCCCCTCCCACGAGCAGATCATCTGCGAGTGCGAGATGGCCACGCGCGCCATGCTCGAAAACGTCATGGACACCCTGCCCAAGGGCCAGCTCGATGACGTTCGCCGCCAGATGCGCCTGGGCATGGGACCCTGCCAGGGCGGTTTCTGCTCCCAGCGCGCCGCGGGCATCGCCCACGAGCGCGGCGACATCGACTCGATGCGCGCCAACTCCCTCCTGCGTCTCTTCCTGAAGAACCGCTGGATCGGCCTGTGGCCCATTATGTTCGGCAAACAAGCCAGGCAGGCCGCACTGGACGCCTGGATCCACGAGGGCACGCTCGACGTCGAGCACCTGCCCGCACCCAGCGAGGAGGTTGTTCGATGAGAGACGTCGTCGTTATCGGCGCTGGCCTGGCAGGCCTGGCCGCCGCAATCAAGGCAGCTGACGCTGGACTGAGCGTCACCCTCGTCACGAAGGGTGTCGGCGGCATTCAGCTCGGCACGGGTACGGTCGACATCCTCGGCTACCGCCCCGAGCCGGTGGACAAGCCCCTCGAGGCGTTGGAAGGCCACGTGGCCTCCCGTCCCACACACCCCTACAGCAACGTTACCCCCGACTTCGTCGGCGCATCCGTCGCGTGGCTGCGAGACCTGGTCGGTTCCGATGTGCTCATCGGCGACGAGACCCGCAACGTGCGCATCCCCACCGGCGTTGGCGCGCTGCGCCCCACCTGCCTGATTCCGCCCTCCATGGAGGCCGGCATCCCACAGGCGGGTGCCCGCTACGCCATCGTGGGACTGACCCGTTTCAAGGACTTCTACCCCGGCCTCGTCGCTGAGAACCTGACGCGCCAGAACGGCCCCGACGGCGCTCCGATCAAGGCGCGTGCCCTGTCCGTCGACTATGTCGTGCGCGAGGGTGAGGTCGACTCGACCGGCACCAACCACGCGCGCAGCCTCGACCACGAGGACAACCGAGCGCGCCTGGCAGGCCAGATCCGCCCGCTCCTCGAAGACGGAGAGATCGTCGGCCTGCCCGCCGTCCTCGGCCTCGACGACGCGAATGCCTGGCGCGACCTGGCGGATAAGCTTGGTCACCCCGTCTTCGAGATCCCGATCCAACCCCCGTCGGTGCCCGGCATGCGCCTGAACGCCCTGCTCACCCGCATCGCCTCCGACAAGTGCCGCGTCATCCTCGGATCCCCGATCAAGGCCGTGCACACGGCAGACGGACGAGTCAGCGCAGTCGAATACGCCAGCGCGGGACGCTCCACCATCGTGGAAACCCGATCCCTGATCCTCGCCGCCGGCGGCTTCGAATCCGGTGCCCTGGACATGGACTCCTACGGCACTGTGCGCGAAACCATCTGCGGGCTGCCCGTCATGGGCGCCTCCGGACAGCTCCTGCACGCCGACTTCTGGGGCGAAGACCAGCCCCTCTTCCTGTCCGGCCTCGCCGTCGACGACAACATGCGCGTCCTGGACGAGGAAGGCACGCCCGTGTGCCCGAACCTGTACGCGGCCGGAGGCAACCTGGCCGGCGCCACCCGCTGGCGCGAAAAGAGCGGCGAAGGAATCGCGCTGGCCAGCGCGCTCGCGGCCGTCGACTCGATCGTGGAGGAACTGAAATGACCCTGGAAATGTCAACGCTGATGGGCCCGGGCGTGGAGGAAGAGGACGTCTTCGCCCTGAGTGGTGACGCCGCGCTGCGCGCGAGCCTCGACTCGTGCGTCAAGTGCACGATCTGCGAGACCCAGTGCCCGGTCATGCGCGTCACCGACCTGTTCGCCGGCCCCAAGTACTCCGGCCCGCAGGCCGAGCGCTTCCGCAAGGACGGGCAGATGGTGGACAAGTCCATCGACTACTGCTCCTCGTGCGGCACCTGCTCGCTCGTGTGCCCCCAGGGTGTGAAGGTCACCGAGATCATCCACCACCGCCGCACCGCCATGAAGGAAGCCCACGGCATCCCCATGCGCGACCGCCTCATTGGGCGCACCTCGCTGATTGGCACGATGATGACCCCGGTCGCCCCCATCGCGAACTGGGCGCTCGACGTGAAGCCCATTCGCATGGTGATGGAGGCAATCATTGGTGTGCATCGCTCCGCCCCCATGCCGCGCGCCTACGGGCGTACCTTCGAATCCTGGTTCAAGAAGCACACGCCCCTGCCGAACTCTGGTACGCGCGGCCAGGTGATCTTCTTCCACGGATGCGCCGGCCAGTACTTCGAGGTCGAGACCTCGATCCACTCGGTCATGGTCCTCGAGCACCTGGGCTATGAGGTCCTGGTCCCCAAGCACGGCTGCTGCGGCCTGGCCCTGCAGTCCAACGGCCTGTACGACGACGCGCGCAAGTACGTCTCCAAGCTGACCAACGACCTGCGCAGCGTCAACCGCAACGCCCCGATCATCTCCGCGTCCGGCTCGTGCGGCGGCATGCTGCGCCACGAGGCTCACGAGATCCTCGAGATGGACACCCCGGAGCTGCGTGACGTGGGTAGCCGTACCTGGGACATCAGCGAGTTCCTTTTGCACCTGTACGACAAGGGTGAACTGGATACGAACTTCCAGCGCATCGACGTGACCATCCCGTACCACGCCCCCTGCCAGGTCAAGTCCCAGGGCCTGGGCAAGCCGGCGATCGAGCTCATGAGCCTCATCCCCGGCGTGACCGTCAAGGATTCCGAGCAGCCCTGCTGCGGCATCGCGGGCACCTACGGCATGAAGAAGGAGAAGTACGCGATCGCCCAGGCTGTGGGCGCCCCCGTCTTCGACTTCATCAAGCAGGTCAACGCCGAGCTGGCCGCCTGCGACACGGAGACGTGCCGCTGGCAGCTGCGCACGGCCACGGGCGCGAACGTCGTCCACCCGATCTGGCTGATTCACAAGGCCTACGGCCTGCCCAACGGCTGAGACAGCGGCGAGTATCCCCGGGTGTGCACGACGGTGCGTGCCCGGGGATATTACTGTTGCCCTATGAGCAATTCTCGCCGCGTCGTCGTCACTGGAGCCTCCACCGGAATCGGGCAGGCCACGGCCCGCCTGTTGGCGCAGAGAGGGTGGAGGGTTGTCGCCGTGGCCCGGCGCCGCGAGCGCCTCGAGGCCCTCGCCGCCGAGATTGGCTGCGAATACTGGGCGGCCGACCTCACCGATGAGGCGCAGGTGAATGAGATGGCCGCTCACGTCCTCGAGGGTGGACCCGTGGACGCTGTGGTCAACAACGCCGGCGGAGCCATCGGCGTGGACCGTGTTGCCGAGGGTGATCCCGCCCGGTGGAGCGCGATGTTCGATCGCAACGTGCTCACCGCCCTGCATTGCTCGCGCGCCTTCCTGCCGGGAATGCGCGAGCGCGGGGGAGACCTCGTCTTCCTGACCTCGACCGCCGCCCACGACACCTATCCGGGTGGCGGCGGGTATGTCGCCGCCAAGCACGCCGAACGCATCATCGCCAACACGCTGCGCCAGGAGCTGGTGGGTGAGCCCGTGCGCATCATCGAGATCGCGCCCGGCATGGTGCGCACCGAGGAGTTTTCCCTCAACCGCCTCGGCTCTCAGGAGGCCGCCGACCGCGTCTACGAGGGCGTTTCTGCCCCGCTCGTCGCCGAAGACGTCGCCGAAGCGATCGTGTGGACCCTGGAGCGCCCCTCCCACGTCAACATCGACTCGATGATCGTGCGCCCGGTTGCGCAGGCAACGAACACCCTCGTGGCTCGGAATACCACCGCAGAGTAGGGCAGGCTCCCAGGTTGCATACATGGAACGAGGCCGGGGCCGCACGCGCGATGGGGTGCGCGTCGCGGTCCCGACCTCGGGTCTATGTGTCCGACGTGTATTGATTTACTCAACCCATCCGATCACCTGGAATGCGCCCCATTGTTCTGCGGTCGGATCGGGCGTACGGTCGTTGGTACCATCGGCGTTGATGATGTGCATGGATCTGATGGGGAGCCAATCATTGCCGGTGGGATTCTTGAGGTACAGATCGAAGACGACTTGAGACCCGTCAGGGCTAGGGAACGGCCTGTACTCTCTGATGGTTTCTTCGATTTGCAGTTCTGGCTTGAAGATGACCTTCTCTCCGATGCGGTCTTCCTCGCGGCGAGGCTTGTTGTCGAGCGTGGTCGCCTGGAAAGCGACGAGTCCCTTTTCTTTATGTAGTTGGTAGCACATGTTGTCGACGGAGATTGTCTCGTTGGCTTTCCAACAGAAGAGGTTGCCGTCGTTCGTATGTGTGTCGACATACTTCTTGTTCGTTGACAACTCGGTTCCCTTCAACAGATTGAAGTAGAGGTTCTTTTCGTCCTCCTGCCCGACAGTGCTGACGAGCTCGGGAGTTGTTTCTCCCGGCTTGAGTCGGTAGATCATCGAGGTGTTGCCGTCTCGCGTGGTGTAGACGCGCTGTAGGTAGAAGTATCCGTCGGCTGAGAATGTTCCGTAGCCGTCGTTGACATCCCTGTCGTCGTCCGTCAGTGGGATCATCGCGCTGACATCCGTGAAGGTGCCCGTGGTATCGATGAAGCCCGTGTTGTATGACAGTCGTTCGTTGACAGGGTTCATTTTGCGTCTGGTCGCGTACGTGAAGTCTGGGGAGTAGCAGCTGTTATAGAAGCAGTGGTACTGAAACGGCTGTTCCGCCAGTCTGTCGATTGGGGGGAAGGTGCGTGTCGCTACCGACTTGTAGGTGACTGGGTCAATTGCGCGCACGCGGTGCTGTCCGTCCAGCTCTTCTTCGATGATGATGCCGTGCATGGGCTTTCCCTCTAGCTCGGCGAAATTGCTGTCCGGTGTGGGTGAATTGGAGGGTTCTGGTGCTGGAGCTGTGCTCGTCGGGGTGTCGGGGGTGAAGGTTGGGGTCTCGCTCGGCTCGGGAGTGGAGGAGCCGCAGGCGCTGAGGGTGAGTGCGCAAGTTGCGGTGAGCATAGCGATGGTGAAGGTCTTCGTAGACATGGGACACCTCTTCACTGGGATCGTCGGGAGGCGAACGTTGCAGAATAGATGTGAGGTGGCGCATCGTGCAAGCCAAATCAAGTGATGTGTAACACATTAGATTCCATAGTGTTTTCACAGTATCGCCATAACGTCCGCTTATGTATCGCTCCTAATCTGCGAAGCAATGATGCACAAATCAGCAGAAAGGAGCGTCCCCATGGCGGACGACAACAAGAACCTGTCAGGTGACACCGAGCGCACCTCGATCCTGCCCCAGTCAGAGCCTCAGGTTGCGGAGCAGACCGAGGTACTACCCACCCATGCGTCTCAGGCGGAAACGACGCAGATGCCTCCCGTTACTCAGCAGGAAACCAGCAATGCGTTTGCTGGCACGCCCCTGGAGTCTGTCGCGGGGGCTTCTGCCGACGATCAGGCGGGTGACGAGGCCGTGGCTGCGAGCGCCGCGACAGGGGAGCCTGCATCGAAGAAGACCTCGTGGGGCAAGCGCGCGGCCATCGCCGGCGCCGCAGCAGCAGTGCTGTCCGTCGGCTTCGGCGCGGGCATCATCACGCATGCGGCCGTTGTGGGCGATGGTCAGGACTTCTACGAGCAGGGCTACGAAGACGGCTACAACGACCAGGGTGACGGTGACGAGGACGAGGATTTCGGCCCCGGCAAGGGCCAGCAGGGGCCGGGTAATGGTCAGCAAGGACCGGGTAACGGCCAGCAGCAGGGTCCCGGTAATGGTCAGCAAGGTCCCGGTAGTGGTCAGCAGCAGGGCCCCGGTAATGGCCAGCAGGGGCCGGGCTCGCAGCAGGGAGACACTGGCAGCACTCGACCGGGACCTCCTCCGGAGGGTGGCCGAGGCCCCGGCAGTAAGAATGGAAACCCGGGCAGTGGGGATACCTCCACCCAGGGCGAAGGAACGACCGCCAGCTGAGCGATGAGGGCGCGCGAGACGACATTCGTCTCGCGCGCCTTTTATGCGAGTGTGGCCACCAGCGTCGAGGCGGCCACGCACACCAGAAGTGTGGCGAAGACAAGGCCGAGAGCCCGGTTCGAGACTCTCTTGGTGAGCCTGGCTCCCACGATGCCTCCTCCCATCGATGCTGCGGCGAAGAGCGCGACCATGACCCCGGCCTCGGCGGTGATCGTCAGGGTCCCGGCGGCCGTGCGCGACGCCAGCCCGAAGGCTGCGGTGATGACCATGACCAGCAGGGATGTCGCGGAGGCACGCTTCATCGGGTATCGCAGCGCCAGATGCAGTGCGGGCACGATTGCGAAGCCTCCGCCGACACCGAAGAATCCCGTGAGGAAACCCGTTAGCGTCGCCAGCGCGACCACCCGGGACACGGTCCCGAGCGTCCAGGAGCCCTTGTCGACGTTGGTATCCCCGGCCTCGTTCGGTGAAAGCGAAGCAGATGGGCGCATCTGGGAGCGCACCATGAAGGCCGCGACCGCTCCCAGGAGAGCGCAGAAGGAGAGCATGAGGGCACGCGCCGAAACGAGCGGGCCGAGAGCCGATCCCGCCCACGTACCCACCAGGCCCGCCAGGGCGAAGAGAGCACCCTCGCGCCACGCGACGTTCCCGCTGCGAGCGCGCGTCGCCAGCGAGACGGTAGCTGTCAGCCCCACGATGATGAGGGACAAGCCCGTCGCCTGATGCGGATCCTGCCCAAGAATGTAGACGAGGATCGGCACCGACAAGATGCCGCCTCCCGCACCGAGCGAGCCGACGACGATGCCGACGAATGCGCCGATGAGAAGCGCTTCAATGATCATTGGTTATTCCGAGTAGACGTGGTGTGAGTGAGCCCGAGCGAGGAAGAGACCGCGGGGTCCATGATGTCCGAGGCCGACCTGCCCGCCGCGATCAGCATGCCCATCGCGCGCAGGGCAGGGGTGGCATGCGCGTAGAACACCCGGTATCCCTCACACAGGTAGTTATGCGTGGACTCCCCGCGGCGCACGAAACGATCTTTCGGGCACCCTCCCCAGCACAGCCGCAGGTGCGGGCATGCGCGGCACTCGTCGTCCAGGCCGGGCTTGAGGCGTGCAAACTCGCGCATCTTGTCGGACGAGGCCAACTGAGCGAAGGACGAGGAGTCGATCGAGCCGACCAACCAATCCGGCTCCACCCAGTGATCGCAGGCGTACACGTCCCCGTTGAACTCCATCGCCATGTTCGCCCCGCACTGGGGTGCATGCACGCACACAGTGGCCGACCCGAACATGGCCGACAGGGTCGAATCCACGTCCTGAATGAAGACTTCGCCGACGTCGGCGGCCAGCCACTGGTCGAACACCTCGCACAGGAAGCGCCCGTAGGAAGCGGGGGACGTGGAACGGCTGGTGACGCAGTCCCCGTCTTGGCGGTATAGGAGCGCAGAGGTCCCGGAGCGCCAGCCTCGCTCGGCCTGGGCCAGGTCCGCGGCGCGCACGCGCTCGACGATGGGAATGAACTGCAGGTAGCGGGCCCCCAGATCATCGCGGAAGTAGCGGTACACCTCCTCCCCGTGGTCCTCGTTCGCGGCGTTGACCGTGCACAGAATGTTCGTCTCCACGCCCGCGCGGGTGAGGGCCTCCCAGCCGCGCACAACCATCGCGTGGGTGCCGCGCCCGCCACGGTTGAGCCGGTAGGCGTCGTGCAGGGGCGCGGGCCCGTCTATGGACACGCCCACGAGGAAGTTGTGGTCGGCGAAAAAGCGGGCCCACTCGTCGGTCACCAGCGTGCCGTTCGTCTGCAGGGCGTGACGCACCTGCTGGGTGGGGCGACGGTAGCGCTCACACAGCTCAATGAGCCGCTCAAAAAAAGGCAGGCCGCGCAGGGTCGGCTCCCCGCCCTGCCACAGCATCGTGACTTCGCCGTCGGGGCTCGACTCCAGGAACGCCTCGACGTAGCGCTCCAAGGTCTGCTCCGACATGGTCTGCGCCGCCGCGTCGTAGAGCAGTTCCTTGGACAGGAAAAAGCAATACTGGCAATCCAGGTTGCACGCGGCCCCCGTCGGTTTGGTGACGACGGAGAAGGGGATTGAGCGCGTCACGGCCTGCCCCCGTGATCGGTGCGCGCCTCCATCGACGAGGCCGGCCCCGCCTCCCGGGGTGAGCCTTCCTCGGGGTGGTGGGCGGCTGCGCCGTCCTCCTCAAAGGGGTGGGCGGCGATATAGGCGCTGGCCTGAGCGGCCCCCAACGGTCCGAGTGCGGCACCGACGACGTCGATATCCCACTCCATGACGGGAAGGAGCTCCTTGTACATGGAAGCTGCGATGTCTGTTCGCAGGGACGGGAACGCGTCGACGACTTCGCCGGCCACAATAATGGCCCGCGGGTTAATGAGGAGCGCCGCCGATCCGAGGACATAGCCCACAGCCTGTGCCGCGCGATCCAGGGCCTGGCGTGCGCGCGGATCGCCCGAGAGGACGACGGCGCGAAGCTCCGCGACGTCGCGAACCCCCGCGCTCTCACACAGTGCCGGGACGGATGCCAGTGTTTCGAGGCAACCCCGCTTGCCGCAAGGGCACGGGGAATCGTTGGTACCCACCGTCATGTGCCCGAGTTCCCCCGCCAGTCCGCCCGCCCCGCCAACGAGGCGGAAATCCGAGACGACGCACCCGCCTACGCCTCCCGACAGGCGCAGATAGATGAACGAGGACGTGTCCGCGCCCGCGCCCCACAGGGCCTCCGCCAGCGCCGCCATGCGCACGGTGTTGTCGACGACCGGGAGCGGATCCCACCAGCGACGCGTGAGCTCGCTGAGCTCCTCCATAGTCGGGTACGCGTCCGAGGAAAGCCTGGCATTACGCCCCATGGGAATGGGAACACCCACGCCCACCGCGCGCACCGTCGAGGTGTCGATTCCTTGACGGGCTGCGCTCGCGGCCAATGCCTCGCAGGTTTGCTCGAGAGAGAGCTGGAGGGAAGGGGAGGCGGGGGAGACGATGTGGACGGCCGCCAGGACGGTGCCGGCGCGTGAGAGCATGACGCCCGCGCACGACGTGCGCGTGACGTTCAGGCCGACGCAGTGGGCTGCCGATGAGTTGAGGGTGAGGAGCTGGGTGGGGCGGCCTCGTCCGGGGGCGTTCGTGCGCACGGGCGTGACTGATCCCTCGTCGAGGAGGGTGGTGAGCGCGCGTCCCAGGTTCGTGCGTGAGGTGTCGAGCGCCTCGCACAGCTGGGAGCGCGTTGCGGGGGCTTTGGCCAGGTGGGCGACGATGCGGTCTTCGAGGGTGGGTAGTGGTCTGCGTGTGGGGTAGTGCATGCCTCTCCTTCCCGGCGCTTCGTCGTTGGTGTCCGCTCGGGGCGCTCCGGCCTCGTTGACAGTTGCTATGATACGCGTCACTGTGTGGGGTGTGCAGGGCGCGCGTTGGCCTCGGCGGCGGGATCATGCGTGTCCTCCCGCCGCCGAGGCAGGGGGTTAGTCGCTCGTGACCTCGTCGAGGTCGGAGCGAGCCGTGTTCACCAGCGGGATGTCGAAGTCGGTCATCGCCGCCATCCACTTGGCGAAGGAGTGATCCCCGCGCTCACGCAGCTGCAGGTACAGGTTCGTGGCCAGCTCCCTGCGGATCTCGTCGTAGACGGGCACGGTGTACACGTTGTTCATCTCGGCCGGATCCAGGCGCAGGTCGTAGAGCTCGTTGATCGACTCGGGGTTGATGACGAGCTTGAAGTCCCGCGTGCGCAGCATGCGCTGCTGGAGGGGGAAGTGGTGGCCGTGGAACTCGCACACGATGTCCTCACGCCAGCCTTCCACCTCCTCGCCGCGCGTCAGGTCCACGATCGAGCGGCCGTCTTCCACGAGCGAGGTGTCCAGGCCCGCGATGTCGAGGACCGTGGCCGGCAGGTCGATGAGGGAGACGAAGGCGTCCGAGCGTCCCACGGTCGAGACGCCGGGGATGTGGGCGATGAAGGGGACGTTGTAGATGTCGTCGTACATCATCGGGCCCTTGTCGTTGAGGCGGTGAGAGCCCGTGAACTCACCGTGGTCCGCGCAGAAGAAGACCGCCGTGTCGTCCAGGATGCCCAGCTCGCGCGCCACGTCCATAATGCGCCCGATCTCGAAGTCGATCATGGCCGTGTATCCCCAGTAGACCGCGATGAGCTTCTTCCACTGCTCGTTCGTGAACGAGGACGTGGACCAGTAGGTCGCGTAGTTCTCCTGGATCGGTGGCTTGCCGATGAGGGAGTCACCGAAGTTTTCCGGCAGCTCGACGTCGTCGGGATTGATGAGGTCGAACCACTCGTCGGGTAGGAAGTAGGGCAGGTGGGGGCCGAAGAAGTGCACGTCGAGGCAGAAGGGCTGCTTCGAGTCCTTCCAGTCGGCCGCGTACTCGCGAAGCTTCTCGATCGCCCGGTCGGCCAGGAAGCGCTCGAAGGTGGCTTCCTCGGGCTGGTCGAGGCGCGCGGCGATGATGTGCCCGTCGCGCCCGCCGGGCAGCTTGCCGCGCCACAGGTCGTGCGCGCGCACCGGCGGGAGGTTGTTGGCCTTGAGCCAGGCGACGTACTTCTCGTTGGCGACCGGGTTTTCGGCGCCCCAGTAGGTGTCGTCGTCTGCGCCGAACTTGTCGGGCAGGTTGTAGCCGCAGTGGTATTTGCCGACGATGCCCACGTTGTAGCCGGCATCGCGCAGCTCCTGCGTGTACGTCCACGTGCCCTCGGGGATCGAGACCTGGTAGGCGATGTTCCACTCGGGGTTGGCCAGCACCTGGTGCTTGCCCGGGCGCTTGCCGGTCAGGAGCGAGGCGCGCGCCGGTGTGCAGATTGCCGTGGGTGTGAAGCAGTGGGTGAAGGCGAAGCCCGATTCGCCCATCGCGTCGATGACGGGGGTTTGCGCGTGGGGGTTGCCCAGGCAGCCGATCGTATCGGTGCGGTGCTGGTCGGTCATGATGACCAGGACGTTGCGCACGTTGTCGGGAATGTCCCGAGTTGTATCAGTCATTGCAGTGCCTTTTCATCGTTGAAATCGAAGGGGAGAGCCTTCACTTCTGGGTGACGACCTTGTCCATGTCTTCAAGCTCGGTGCCGCTGGTCTCGGTGAGGAACTTCGCCGTGAAGATGACCGCGAGGACGCCGAAGGCGCAGTAGATCCAGTAGGTGCCTGCGGGCGACCAGCCGATGAGGAAGGGGAAGAGCAGGACAACCAGGAAGTTGACGAGGAAGTCGGCGCCCGATGCGAGCGACATGGCGCCACCGCGGATCGAGTTGGGGAACATCTCGCCCATGACGATAGAGAAGATGGGGCCCCACGAGGAAGTAAAACCGAGCAGGAAGGTGCACAGGGCTGCGACCGCCAGGAACGCCAGGACGGGGGAGTCTGCCACGTCCGGCTTGCCCTCGACGGTGGGGGCGACCGTGAAAACCGTCGCCACGATGCCCAGCGACACGAAGATGAGGGTGCCGCCGTAGATCAGCATGCGCTTGCGGCCCACGCGGTCCACCAGCATGATGCCCGACAGGACACCGACGATCTTGAAAGCGGTGATGAGCAGAGTCTGGGCCAGGGCCATCGACTCAGTGAAGCCGACGGCGGCGAACAGGGAGTTGGAGTAGAAGAAGACGCCGTTGATGCCGGTGAGCTGCTGGAACGCAGCGATCGCCATGCCCACAAACACGAGGCCGCGCCACTGGGAAGACAGGATCTGCCCGATCGACAGCTTTGCACCGCCCGTGACCGTCAGGGACTGGGCGATGGCCTCGACGCGGTCGGCGGGGTTTTCCTCACCGCACAGCTTGGCCAGGATCTCCTCGGCCTCCTTGGTGCGGCCTACGGAGACGAGGTAACGAGGAGACTCTGGAATCTTCGCCGTAAAGACGACGAAGAGGAGGGCCGGGATGATGAGGCAGGCGAAGAGGACCTGCCAGGTCATGAGCCCGCCGAACGCCGGGTTGGCAGCGCCGCCCGTGATCGAGACGACCGCCGTGTTGATGAGGCCGGCGAAGAACAGGCCGAGGATGATGGCGAGCTGGCGGAAGCCGATGAGGCGTCCGCGGATGTCGGCGGGGGCGATCTCCGCGACGTAACCGGGGGCAACCGTGGTTGCCGCGCCAAAACCGATGCCGCCGACGATGCGGGTCAGGAGCAGGAAGGGGTAGCCGAGGCTGCCCAGCAGGGGAGAGATGGGGCCGAGGAGGGCTTCGAACAGCAGGAAGGGGCCGACCCACATGAGCGTGGTCTTGCGGCCGATCTTGTCGGAGATGCGCCCCGCGGCGAGGGCGCCGATCAGGCCACCGATGACGCCGGCGGCGCCGGCGACGCCCTGCAGGATCGGGCCGAGCTCGAAGGTGGATCCCACGGCCTTGATGGCGGCGTTGAGGACCATGCCCTCGAATCCGTAGAAGAAGGGGCCGAGGGTGGCGATGAGAGCGAGAGACGTTGCGTAGCGCCTCGCTTGCTTCTCACGAGGTGTGAGTGTTGTTGTCGATGACATGTCTTCATCCTTGAAGGTGTGGTGATGCGCCCGCGCCTGCCGTGTGCGCTTCATTCACCGTACGCGCGTAATTTTGTGTCCGAAGTAACGGACATAAACAGGCTAAGTGATCTGAATCACTTAGCCTGTTTCTCTTAGCGCGACTGAATCACGAACTCCGGATTCGGCGCATCGGTCACCTCAACCGAATCGGCCTCGATGACGAGCGCCTTCGTGCCACGCACCCGCAGCGTGCCGCTCACGCGCACCCAGCTGTCCGCCTCGGGAGCGGGGCCGCTCCAACGCACCGCGAAACCGACCGGGTAGGCGTCAGCCGCGCAGCACCAGATCGCCATGCGCGCCACTGCGAAGCTCTCTTCCTCCGTCACTCGGGGGATCGAGGCCTGCCCGCGCGCCGCCTCCGGACTCACCACGAAACCGACGAGGTCGATGTGTTGGCCGTCGTGGGCGCGCCCGTTGGCGATCAACTCCTCAACCTGGCCGTAGAAGTTGTCCGTCGTCAGCTCAAGCGTCCCGGTCGATGGCACCTGAGACGTGCCCCCGCTCTGGCTAGTAGTGGTGGGGGAAGCGTCGCCCTCCGAAGAGGAAGACGACGCGGAGGTGCCCTCGTCATCCCCGGCGTCAAGGCCGGAGGCCGGGCCCGCATCGGCCCCGCGGGCGCTCCACGCGGTGGACGCCAACTCCGACGGAGAGACTCGGAAGGGGAGAACGATGAGTGCGCTCGCCAGAAGCGCGACCAGGGCACGCGTCAGTGCGCGACGACCGTGCTCACTGTCGGTGTGCTCGTGCTCGCCCGCCCCAAGCCGAGCGGACAAGGCGAGCGAACAGGCAAGCAAGCCGGCCCCCGAGAGGATGATCCCCAGGCGTGCGGATGGGGGAACGAAGGACGCGTAGCGGCCCGACAGTGACAGCCAGAGCAGCCCGGCACCTAGGCAGGCCAGCGACAGGGACTCCGCAACCGGAGCGAGGCGATCAAGAAGCTTCATGCGAGCACCCCCGCCCACCAGGCGCAGCCAATCACGAGGGCAGCTACCGACGTGACCGTCACGAACAAACGTGCCACGAACGTGCCGCGGAATTGCGAAGCGAGGAGGGCCACGTTCTTCACGTCCATCATCGGCCCGTAGACCATGAATCCCATGAGCGCGCCGGTTGGGGCGAGAGATGCCAGGGACCGGGCGATGACCGCGTCAGAAGACGAACACAGGGAGAGGGCGAAACCAGCACCCATCATGAGCGCCAATGCGCCAGCTGCCGGCATGCCTGCGAGGAGAGATGACACCGGCCAGAAGACCTGAGCAAGCGTCGAGGCGGCGACTCCGCCCAGCAGGTAGGGGAGAATCCTGCCGAAAGATTGACCCGTTGCGCCCAGCACACCCGAGAACGATCGATCCGGGACTGCGCAGCCGCCCTCGCATCCGCACGTGTTGTCGTCATGGAGATCATGATCCTCGCGCAGTGCGCGCGGAGCGGAGACCAGCATGGACAGGCCGACGGTGAGCGCGACGACGATGCTCAACCCGATACGCGCCACCACCAGCGACCACGACCCAAAGGCGTAGTAGGTCGAGGCGATCACCAGGGGATTAATCGCGGGGGATGCCAGCATGAGGGTCGTTGCAGCCGACAGCGGCACACCCTTGCGTAGCAGCGAACGGAAGATCGGCACCGCCGAGCAATCGCACACCGGCAGGAGGAATGCCGCGACGAGGGCGGCAAACACGGAGGCGACCGGGTTCGTCGGGAATACGCGGGCGATGAGCGACGGGGAAACGAAAGCCTCGATGAGCTCTGCGACGAACACGCCCAAGAGCAAAAAGGGGATCGCCTGCAAGGTCATGCCCACGGCAATCGTCGCGGCACGGCCAATGGGCACGCCTGTTCCGGCCAGAACGCCCTGCGCTGCCCACACGGCGATCAATGCCACCAGGACAAACGCGCCGATCAGTGCGCCCCACGGGCGCGCCGGGCTCTTCGTTTCCATCACACTCACCCCACAACTCTAGGGCAGCGGCGGCGGGCCGAGGCCGACCACGCGCCGGGCGACACTCTGTGCGCTGTGGGCAGAGAGACTCGCCGCCCGGTGGGCGTACCGGTGTTTCTTCGCTACACTGGTTTTTCGCTACGATCCGGCCCGCTCGCGCGGGGTATCACCGGGGAGCATCCGGAAGAAAGAGGAGTGCGAAAGCCGGCCACGGCCTCGTCCCCTCCAGTAGAACCGGACGGGAGGGCCCGACATAGCCCCAACGAAGCGGCCGCGCCCGGTGAGGGAGCGGCAAGCGGGGTGGTACCGCGGGTGCCGGCGACGCCGGTCCTCGTCCCTGTATAGGCGCGAGACGAGGACACTCATGACGAAGCACGGCTTCTACCCCCGCCACCGGCAAGACGAGGTGGACCCCAGCCCTTCCTTCCCCACGATGGAAGAGGGCACCCTGGCGTTCTGGGCCAGCAACGACACCTTCCGCAAGTCCATTGAGATGCGCGACGCCGGCGAGAATGGCTCCAACGAGTTCGTGTTCTACGATGGCCCGCCTTTCGCCAACGGCCTGCCCCACTACGGTCACCTCCTGACCGGCTACGTCAAGGACGTCGTGGGCCGCTACCAGACCATGAAGGGCCACCGCGTCGAGCGCCGCTTCGGCTGGGACACGCACGGCCTGCCCGCAGAGCTCGAGGCGCAGCGCCAGCTCGGCATCGAGGACGTCACCGAGATCACCCGTGAGGGTGGCGTCGGTATCGAGGCGTTCAACGCTGCCTGCCGCTCCTCCGTCCTGCGCTACACGAAGGAATGGGAAGAGTACGTCACCCGCCAGGCACGCTGGGTGGACTTCGAGAACGACTACAAGACGCTCGACATGTCCTACACCGAGTCCGTGATCTGGGCGTTCAAGCAGCTCTACGATAAGGGCCTGGCCTACCAGGGCCACCGCGTCCTGCCCTACTGCTGGAACGACCGCACGCCTCTGAGCAATCACGAGCTCAAGATGGACGACGACGTGTACCAGGACCGCACCGACAACACGGTGACGGTGGGCCTGCGTCTCGAACAGAAGCTGCGCGAAGACTCGGCGCGCCCCGAGCTGGCCCTCATCTGGACGACCACGCCATGGACCCTGCCCTCGAACTCGGCCGTCGCCGTGGGCCCGGAGATCGAATACTCCCTCGTCGAGGTCGCCTCCGACCACGAGGGTGTCCTCGCGGGCGAGCGCGTCCTCATCGCCACCGACCTGATCCCCGCCTACGCCAAGGAGCTGGGCGAGGAACCCGCCGTCGTGGCCACCTACAAGGGCTCGGAGCTGGTGGGCACCCACTACCACCCTTTCTACGACTACTTCGACACCCCCGAGCGTCGCGCTGAGGGTGGCGCTCCCGGCCCCAACGGCTGGTCGATCATCGCCGCCGACTACGTGACGACCACGGACGGCACCGGCCTCGTCCACCAGGCGCCCGCCTTCGGTGAGGACGACATGTGGACCTGCATGGAGTACGGCATCGGCGTGGTCCTGCCCGTCGACGAGGGCGGCGTCTTCACCTCCGAGGTGAGCGACTACGAGGGCATGCAGATCTTCGACGCGAACCGCTACGTGGTCGCCGACCTGCGCGAGCAGGGTGGCCCCATCGCGCGCCGCGCTCCCGAGATCCGCGCCGTGCTGGTGCGCGAGAAGTCCTACGTGCACTCCTACCCGCACTGCTGGCGCTGCCGCAAGCCCCTCATGTATAAGGCCGTGTCCTCGTGGTTCGTCCGCGTCACCGAGATCCGCGACCGCATGGTGGAGCTCAACCAGGAAATCACCTGGACCCCCGCGCACACCAAGGACGGCATCTTCGGCAAGTGGCTGGAAGGCGCCCGCGACTGGTCGATCTCGCGTAACCGCTTCTGGGGCGCGCCGATCCCCGTGTGGGTCTCGGACGATCCGGCCTACCCGCGCACCGACGTCTACGGCTCCATCGCTGAGCTCGAGGCCGACTTCGGCGTGAAGGTCACGGACTTCCACCGTCCCTTCATCGACTCCCTCACGCGCCCGAACCCGGATGACCCGACGGGCAAGTCGACGATGCGCCGTATCTCCGACGTGTTCGACTGCTGGTTCGAGTCCGGCTCGATGCCCTTCGCGCAGGTGCACTACCCCTTCGAGAACCAGGAGTGGTTCGAGAACCACTACCCGGGCGACTTCATCGTCGAGTACATCGGTCAGACGCGCGGCTGGTTCTACACGCTGCACGTTCTGGCGACTGCGCTCTTCGATCGCCCCGCGTTCCGCTCCTGCGTCTCCCATGGCATCGTCCTGGGTGACGACGGCCTGAAGATGAGTAAGTCGCTGCGTAACTACCCGGACGTGGCCGAGGTGTTCAACAAGTACGGCTCCGACGCGATGCGTTGGTTCCTCATGTCGAGCCCGGTCGTGCGCGGCGGCAACCTGATCGTCAAGGAGGAGTCGATCCGCGACACGGTGCGTCAGGTGCTGCTGCCCATCTGGAACACGTACTACTTCTTCACGCTGTACGCGGGCGCCTGCAACAAGGGCGAGGGGTACGAGGCCTCTCGTGTCGATCTGTCCTCGCCCGAGGCCGTGGCCGCGCTGGCGCAGATGGACCGTTACCTGCTGGCCCACACCCGCACCCTGGCTGAGGATGTGCGCGGCGCGCTCGACGGCTACGACGTGGCCGGCGCGTGCGAGGCGATCCGCGAGTACCTGGATGTTCTGACGAACTGGTACGTGCGTACCCAGCGTCAGCGCTTCTGGGATGAGGACGGCGCCGCGTTCGACACGCTGTACACGGCCCTCGTGACGCTCATGGAGCTGGCGGCGCCCCTGCTGCCGCTGCTGAGCGAGGAGATCTGGCGCGGCCTGACGGGCGGCGAGTCCGTGCACCTGACGGATTTCCCCGTCATCGGCGAGGCCGTGGACGCCCCCGAGCTGGTTGCCGCGATGGATGAGGTTCGTTCGATCGTGTCGGCAGCCCACGCGCTGCGCAAGACGCATCAGCTGCGCGTGCGCCAGCCGCTGGCCTCCCTGCTGGTCGTGTCGGAGAACTTCGCTGCGCTGGAGCCCTTCGCGGACTTGATCGCCTCCGAGGTGAACGTGAAGTCCGTGGTGTTCTCTGCGCCGCAGGACTCGGGCCTGAGCGTTCGCACCGAGCTGGCGCTGAACCCGCGTGCCTTCGATCCGGCGTTCCGTAAGCTGACGAGCCAGCTGTTCAAGGCGCAGAAGTCCGGTGAGTGGGAGGTCGTGGACGGCGAGTGCCGTTTCCCCTCCGTCGAGCTGGACGGGGCGCCGCTGGTTCTCACCGGCGACATGTTCTCCGTGTCCACCTCCGTGGACGCCGCCGAGGGCCAGGTCGCGGACGTGCTCGCCTCGGGTACCTTCGTGGTGCTCGATACGGAGCTGACCCCCGAGCTCGAGGCCGAGGGCTACGCCCGCGACGTCGTGCGCGCGGTTCAGGACGAGCGTAAGAACGCCGGCCTGCACATCGCGGACCGCATCGACCTGTCGCTGACGGTGCCCTCCGATCACGTGGCTGATGTGGAGGCGTGGCGCGACATGATCGCCGCCGAGACCCTCGCTCTGTCGCTTGAGGTCGAGGCCGGCGACAAGCTTGCCGTGAGCGTCGCCAAGCACTGAGTGCTGGTACTGAGACGGGCGGGCTGCGCGA
>NZ_ALCB01000087.1:0-6999 GCF_000282935.1 Actinomyces sp. ICM39 | reverse complement strand
TCAGTGCCTTCAAAGGCCTGTTCATGAGTGAGGTCAGGTTCGTGATGAACTTGTCGTCGCTGATTGTTGTAGCCATGTGAGACGCTCCCTACTCTCTTGTGTCGATCAGGGCTTTCTGTTGAATGATACGTTGGGTGTCCTACGCCTCGGCGGTGCTCCTCAAAGCAGGCAATAGTGGCCCGTTCCTTCCTTCGTTGATGAGGGCGTCGATCAGCGTTGTGGTATCGACATTGAAGAGCCGAGACAAGACGGCATCGTGCGGGGGATACGTTGTGGAGTACGTGAGGTTCTCATCGTGATTGCACGTGATATCAAACCACGGCGAATCGAGGGCCGAGCGCCTCACAGTCCAATCGGATTGGAGGCAGCTGAGCGTTTTCACGGCAGTGGGTGGCAGGCCGTTTAGCTCTGGGTTTGCCTCGCCGAGGACAAGGGCGAGGCGTGCCAGCAATATCTTGTGGTTGTCGCAGCGCAGCATGTATGAAACGACATCATGACCATATGTTATGTCGGTGACAAGGAGGTGTTGATCGGTATACAGAATTGCTTGCACGTCGTCCGATACCGTCAATCGCACTTCGTGTTGTGAATCGTCTGTCGATACCTGAGTCGTTGGGGTAAACAGCGGAGTCAGCATCTCTATCGACATGTTGATACCAGACCTCTCCGGTTAGAAACGAGCGTAGAAATTGTGAACCTCATCGAGCGTGCCGAGAGGGGGTGCTTCGGGGTCGAAAAACATGTCGAGCACCGTCTTGACGGGATAGACGGTGAGGGAGGGGATATGCAGGTATCGGTCGAGTGAGCTGGTTGTGTAGCTCAGCTCAGGAAGGCGTTCGGAAGTCACGTGCATGCTAGAGCTTCCCGTCACTCGTTGGATCGTCCAACCAACGGGGAAGGAGCGCCACCCGTATTCCATGTTGATCTGTCTGTAGCCTGCAGCCATTCGGTAGAAGGAGCCAACGAGCTCTATCAAGGCCAGTGACGCGATATCAGGAGAAGACGTCCACATGTTTGAGTAGCGTGTGGTCGCTCTTTCGTCGGAGCCAAAGAAATACTGCCCATCGTCAACCCAAAAGTGCTGACTCATTGACGCCCCGTATCCGAAGACACAGTCGTTATCTCCAATGAGGTCGGCAGAGACGCCGACGCTCTTTGCCCGTTCGATCAGCTGCTCGAGCACATCCATGATGACGTCCTCCCGTGGGTGATACTCCTGTACCTCGAGTATAAGCGCGTTATCCTATCCTCGAAGGCGTCATTCGTTGACACCCGGTGTGTTCAGGCCTGTGCTGTTGGGAATGCGCGGTGTCCGTTGCGTGCGGCGAGCGCTCGCCATGTGACACGACGGAGCGAGTCACTCAGCTGTCGCGAGCTGAGTGTGCTCTGGCTGTTGCCTTGGCGGCCAGCAGGGCAGCCGTGTTGGCTGACGTTCCGTGTGGTCAATCGCCGGGTGGTTGAGTCGATGATGGCGTTGTTGCCCCCGCTAGCTAGTGGGGGCAACAACGCCGGCTCTTGTCGTGTTGAGGCGTTAGCCCACGGGAATGAGGAAACGTTCTGACGCGCCTTCGGGCAGGTCGACGCGCTGGCTGCGAGCAGCGCGCAGCGCGGGCTCAAACTCAATGAGAATGGGAGTCCAGGAGTCGAGAACGCGGGTGGGGGCGAGGCTCTTTCCGCCTTCGGTCAGACGCATTTCCTCGTAAATCTGGATGGTCACTCCGAGGAGCTCCTGAGTGGGATGCACGTAGAAGTAGGATCCGGGCATGTAGGTGACCTCTTCGAGATTGAAAGAGGGGGCACCCATCATAAGTCTGCTGAGGTCTCGTCCGTTCTGGCCGATAAAAATAGCGACCTGCGGAACCGCCAGGTTGTTTGTCGCAATCGAAATGTTATGCGATGTTGCCGTGAGCACGGGAGAAGCAATCGCACGCGGCTCCGTGATGGAAGTGTCGACATATCCTCGGAAGGTTACCGACGGGGTCGGGGGTAGTGACTCGAGAAGAGTCAAGAGACTTTTGATGTTGTCTTCGTTCATGATTCCTCCTGTGGTTTCTAGTCAAAGCGTGCAAGGTAGTCGGGCAGGACGTACGGTGATGTCCAATCGCGGAGCAGGCCTGTGTATTGGACGATGCACGTATAAGCGGTTCGCTCGTCGAGAGTGTTAGGACCGTTCCAAAAACTATCTGGGTTGCCTGGCTCTGGCTGAAGAAAATGCTTCCACCAAAGATATTCTGGTTCTTTCCACCACACGGGGACATCTCGAACCTCGATGCGTTCTTCCGCCGGGGTTGGTAGCTGTGTGAGTGAGCCGTACAGGTCAGGATCGTCGGGGTATCGATCCACGTAGATCGTGCGCAGCTGCCCAGGCACGGTCCGCGGCGGCACGGTTATCCCGGTGAATGGCAGAATGTCACGAGAGCTATGCTCCCAGGCAAGAACTCGCACCCAGATGGACCCCACTCGCGTGTTGTTTGCCCAAGGATTGGCGTGCCAGGGGTGTCCGTCTGCGCGGACGACAAACCAGGGATTTTCCCCGACTACATTAATGAGGAGCGCGAACGTGTCAGTCCCGCGAATGGGGTGATGGGAGACAATAGAGCCCCCAGCGGTGCACTTGCCGTACCGAAGTTTACTGGGCGTACCGGACTTGATGGGCATCACCCAGCCCTGTGGGCTTGGGGTCCCGAAAGGCTGGTAGGGGATTGACGGCAGTGCCTCAGGCAGACCCGATAACGTGCGGAGCGTGGCTGAAAAACGACGGATGACGTCGCGTTGGTGGGGGAAGAGTCGCTCCCAGTCGAGCTGGCCGTCTTCAGGGCGCTTAGGGAGCTTCCAGATCATTGGGCAATCCCACCAATGATGGTCGGCAATCCACAACTGCGCCCCGTTAACATTTCCATTCACCGCGATGGGCATAGCTGCATCCTACTTTCTCTGCCTGAGTTTGATGGTCCAACTTCCGTCAGAAAGTTTATCTTGGTCGATAACGTCGAACTCAACTCCGGACTTAAAAAGGATTTCGTCTTCTGTGGCATACATAGACATCGGGCGGATGTTCGAACCAGATGCGTTTTCAATCTCAAACAGGACTCGTGTTTCCCCAGGTTTGGGGTGCGAGGCCGGGGCTGGGTCGCACCAACCTCGCTCACTTCTCTAGCGCTCTATCGCGCGTGTTAACCCCTTATTGCGTTTGTGGGCGGGGCTGCCCACGCTCCGAGTGCGTTACCGCGGAGGCGTTGAGTCTTGCGTTAGTCGTCGTCTCCGTAGGGGATATGCGTGGTTCCGAAGAGAGCCTGACAGGCTTCTTCTTTGCTCTCGATGCGTGCGATCTCGAGGAGGCGCTCGGGCGTGTGGTTCAGGAACCATGTCAGGTTGGTGGCTTCGTCAGACCATTTGCCTGCGAAGACACCGGTGGGCTGATCGTTGTGACACAGCTCAAGGGAGTACTGATTGGTGCCGGGCCTGTGGGACCAGTTTGGTGCGATCAGAAGCTCACGAAAACTGATGCCCAATGGTTGGAGGTCGAGGCAATAGCGCAGTAGATCAAAGTTGTACATGAACAGCCACTGCTTCACGGGGGTAAGAGAATCTGCCCACATGCTGGTGCCAGGGGGAGAGAGGCGTTCGCTTGACCCGCCCGAGTAGAAACCGTCCTCGTACCACGCGTGGATCATGACATTAAGATCGTTGCTCCGAAACCACACGTGATCCTCGCTGACAACGTAAAGCTCTCGCTCGAGCAAGGAAACCAAGGTCTTGATGAACTCATCTTCGCTAATCGTGTTTGACATACTTAATGATTCCCCGCTTCTTCCACTCTTTTAGTGTCAGCTCCCTGATGATACCCGTCTTTTCGTCGGGTCCCCAAATCTGCAGCTGTATTGCCCCTCCTGGTTGGCCAAAAGCGGGGGCGACCTCGCCGTATTTGACGATGTGTCCCTCGGGAAGTTCTCCGGTCAGGCGTGCGCGCATATCAGGTGCGCCCAACGAGAAGGGCTGGAACAATCCTCGCTCGCCAAACGATGGAAGCGTACCGTCCTTGTGTACTGCGGCCGCGAACTTACCGCCGGGGTCTCCGAGTCGGCACAAATCCTCGCCGTGCGTTTTGATGAATGGGGTAATCGACGTGTACTCGTGGTAATTTGCGTTGAGTTTTGCCCCATTCTTGCGGAGTCCTTCGACATCCCATGGCCAAATTGGTTCCTTCTTTTCTTTGTCATAGTAGACATTCATGAAGTCCTCCATGGGACGTGGCGACCCGTCGGGATTGTATCCCAGTGCACGTTCAGCATTTACTACGTCATCAAAACCGTAACGGCCTGAATGCCACTTAGCTGCATCGTCTGGCAGGACCTTCTTTTGATAGGACTCCCAATCTTCAAGTGCTTCCTCAAGCTGGCGTCGTGTCTTTGGGGGAGTTCTGTATGGATCGACTCCTTCTGGAAAACTTTCAGACTGATTAATTGACGAATCCGGCAGGCTGTCATAGTCAGGGTCCGAATTGCTGTGAGGATCTGTTTCTGGATTGTAAGAGGAATCTGGACCGTCTTTATCGTGCGAGTGATCGTAGAGATCCTCATACTTTTCGTCCTGGTCGGACTTGTACGTATCGTCGGTGTCCTTGGGGTGCTCGGCGTTGTCGTGGTGTGCGGCGTCGTCATCCTCGAGGGACTTATTCGAGGTGGCTTATCTGTCTCTGCCTTGTCAGCCTCGGTCTTGTCACCGTGGCGCGCCGAATCGGCAGCGTCGTCGGCCTTGCCGTTGGCGGAGTGGTCCTTCGCCTTGGGGTCAGCGTCCGCGTGCTCGACGGAATCATGCCCATGCTGAGCGTCGGCATCGGCCTTACCGGAGCCATGTGCGTCGCCGGAGTCGTGGCCAGCCTTCCTGGCGTTGGCGGCCTCATCCGTGTGGGTGGCAGGCGTGTCGGCTGCATGCTTTCCGCTATGCGGCTGCTTGTCGCCGCCCAGGCCGTCCCCGGCAGGAGTTTCCTTCTTGGGTGCGTCGGGGGTGCCGTCTCCACCTTGTCCTGCCCGGGGGGCGTGGCCGGGGGTGGAATCAGCGCGCGAAACGCCGTGCCTGTCGCCGGTGGAAATGCCGATCTGCACGGTGCGGACCCACGGCCTCGCCCTTAGAAGCCTTTCTATCGGCTGGACGTCGGTGGAATCATCCGTGAGATGTCGACGCCCGCGTCGCTGAGCTGGTGTAGATACGGCTCGAATGATGTCCTGAACGGGGTGAGCGCTGGACCTCCGTCAGCGTTGAGGTAGGAATTGAGGTAGTCCTCGACCGAAAACTGCACGGCAAACTGCAGTTGTCGAAGCGCGGCGCAGTTCGTCGAATTGAGGGATAGCTCCGGATTTGCGATGTACTGATAGTTCGCGACGCGAGGCCAGCGGGTGGGGGAGGAAACCCACCGGCTACGCAGCTCATCGGTGAGGATGGCAGGCGAGATGGCGTCCTGGAAAAGGTCCGCGCGGCGCAGCGCTCCAACCGCAGCGATAACGATGTACGAGGCTATCGTCGCGCTCTGGGTGTCGATGCAGAATGCGGCGCTTGGGTGGCGTTCGGACCAACTGAAGCAAAACCTGTCTTCAATGGTCCAGACCGCAAAGAAGTCGGTGTTGTAACTCGAGAAGGCGTAGCCGTTCTCAAAGTTCTCGGGCGTTACGGAAGTACCCGAACAGAGCTTCCCAATCAGGGGCTTTAACGTCTCCAACATGGGCAGAACCTCCTTCAATGATGTGTTGAGTCACGAGCTCGTCGATCGATAGCGGAGAAAGATTATTGAATGTGACACGCTCCAGGAAACGAACCTGCGGCGCATACCCTCGCGAACCATGATCCTCGGCGAGGAGGCAAATCTCGATGAAAACTCCCTCTGGTAGCGGGTCAGCGGTGAATTGATATTGGTGGTACAGCTCGTTCAACTGTGCGGGCGGAGCTGACCTGCAATCTGCGGGAATGATGCCGTTGTCGATGATTGGGGTGAGGGAAAAAGCTCCGACGTGCCCGATGTGATCGAACCCCGTGATGTGAAAGTCCTCGATGAAGCTCTCTTTGTCGGAGTAGTAGCGGTCCGATCCGGTAATCGCCCCGTGATCGATGTCGTCTCGCCACGTCGGAGAAATACTGCCCGGAACGGAATACTGTGAACGCATCCAATCAGCCGTCGAGCGCATCTCCGGGTGCGTGCCGTGTGCGAACTGGCCCTTGAGATCAAGAGCGACATCTTTGCCGATGCGGAAGCGACTCCCCAGCCCGCTGAAGGCATGCATGAGGGCATCGCCCGGTCCTGGCGCCCGTACGGGGAAGAAACGGGTTTCGGGGTCAGTCGGGCGGCCGGTATTTGGGGCAGGGGGATTGTCTACCAATTTAAGCCTCGTTTCAAGGGGTATGTGTGTAGTCATAGCACGTTTGGTGACCTGTAAGTCGTGTTGTCTCTATCGTCTTAGGGAACGATAGTAATCGTGAGATTCAGCAGTTCAACTGAACTGGGATTAAGCCTTGGAAGCGACGTGCATGTAGTGGCTTCCCGCCACAGGCACACCCTACGTCAACAAGAACGACTCCGCGCAGCCTTCACGGCAGATGAGGTGCTATCAGTGTCGAAGTCGCCTACCACTGCGCCCAGCAAGTGCGAGACTTCTTCGATCAAGCCGCTCCTGCCCAAGGCCGACTCCTGGCCGCTCGTCTTGTCGAAAGCCTACCAGCGTGTCTCACCCGCGAAATCGCTCGCCTGGGCCGAACCCTACGTAAGTGGAAGGACGCGTTCTTGGCCTACTTCGACACGGCCGGAGCCAGCAATGGCCCCACCGAAGCCATCAATGGCATTATCGAAATGGGCAGACGCGCCGCCAGAGTCTACCGCAACCCCACCAACTACCGACTCTGAATGCTCCTCATCGCAGGAGGCCTAGACGCCTCCACCGCCACTCAACTCTGAAGATCGAGTAAAGACGATGCTGTCGCCGTTGTCTTTGACGAGATTCGGGGGAAAGT
>NZ_ALCB01000086.1:0-821 GCF_000282935.1 Actinomyces sp. ICM39 | reverse complement strand
GCAAAGTCTGTTGCCCGTAGCTTTTGCGCCCTCACCAGAGGGATTGCTACGCTGCGGCACCATGGGACTTGTGTCCTAAACGGTAGCGATTGTTCTTGTCTCGCGCTTTCCTGCGAACTATAGTAGTTGACGTTTCAATAAGACTTCGAAAGGGAAACGTCATGGCTTCCATTGCTATCGTTCTCGGTTCTGTCCGTCCCGGCCGCGCCGGTGAGCAGGTCGTTCGTTGGATCGAGGATCAGGCTCGTCATCTCGACGGTGTTCAGACCGTCTTCTTTGATCTGCGTGACTACAACCTTCCTCTCTTCGCGGAGGCGATGCCGCCGTCGATGCAGGCTCCCGTGCTTCCCGAGGCTGTTCGTCTTCGTGCGAACATCGAGGCAAACGACGCTGTCCTGTTCGTGACGCCTGAGTACAACCACTCGGTGTCCGGCGCTCTGAAGAACGCGATTGACTACCTGCCCCCGGCCACGCTGAAGGAGAAGGCTGTCGGTCTGGTTGGCTACTCCTGGTACGGCGCGGTCAAGCCGCTCGAGCACCTGCGCGAGATCATGTCGACCTTCGGCGCCGACGTGCGTGAGCAGCAGGTCGGTATCAACCTTGGCTCTGACTTCCAGGATGGCTCATTCGTGCCCTCCGAGGAACTCAATGCTCAGATCCGCGAGCTGCTCGCGTCGCTTGCCTGAGGCGCCGCTCAGCGGCTTGCGTCTGGCGTCTGCTGATGTGCAGCACATGTTCGTGCGATCGCTGCGAGACATTGAATCGGCTCGGCGCGTGAACGCTTTCATTTAAGAGTGTGGCCCGGCAGGTACCTGCCGGGC
>NZ_ALCB01000085.1:0-6494 GCF_000282935.1 Actinomyces sp. ICM39 | reverse complement strand
GGTCATGCATCTGCGTCGGGTTGACGCTTCGTCTGCTGCGGGCTTCCTTGTCGATGCTGGCCTCCATCGGCCGTGGTCCAGCGTGCGCGCATACCTGCCCCGTCCTCGTCGAAATCCTGAAGCATTGGCCTAGGGCGCTGCAACACGCATCCGGCGTCGCACTCCGGGCCTCGACGAAGTACTACGGACGGTTCGCGAAGTACTCCAGCAGGTGCGAGTCGCCCGATACGATAATCTCGTCGTCGGCGTTAATGCGCGTCGACGAGTCCGCGTACTCAAAGCGCTGCTTGGGACGGCGGATCGCCAGCACGTTCACGCCGTAACGGCCGCGCAGGTCGAGCTCTTCGAGGGAGAAGCCGCGCACCTCCTGCGGGGGGCGCAGCTTCATAATGGAGAAGCCGTCCTTCTCCATCTCGATGTAGTCGACCATGCGGCCACCCACCAGGTGCGCCGTGCGCTTGCCGGCGTCCAGGTCGGGGTAGACGACGTGGTGGGCGCCCACGCGGCGCAGAATGCGGCCGTGCTGGGAGGACGTCGCCTTCACCCAGATCGAGGAAATGCCCATGTCGACGAGGTTTGCGGTGATGAGCACCGCCGCCTCCAGCGAGGAACCCACGCCGACGACGGCGCTGCGGAACTCGCGCGCGCCCAGCTGTTCGAGGGCATCCTTGGAGGTCGCGTCGGCCTCGACGAGGGGGAAACGACCGGCGAACGCCTGCACGCGTGCAGGGTTCTTTTCGACGGCCAAAATCTCGTACCCCAGCTGGTCTTGCGTCACCGCGACTGCGGAGCCGAAACGGCCCAGCCCGATGACGAGTGTTCCCGACTGGAGTTCCTTCGACTCGCGTTCATCTGCCATGCCCCCATTCTTCCCTGCGCACGCCCCCAACGCGAACGCTGCGGCCGTGAACGCAGTGGTGTTTGCGGTGTCCGTGCCTGGAAGTGCTGGCTAGCGTGACGGCGCCTCCGTGCAGCTCGTGGAGCGCAAGGGTGTGGCACGGATGCATTGCCTGACGCGCGAGAAGATGGTGGAAGGCGTTTTCGAGGAGGCTGTCTCTGCAAGGTTCGTCGCGGTACCGGTGTCGGTATCTGGTCGGTGCGCGTGAAACACGCGTGAAACATCGCGGCTCGGTTGTTAACGTCCTACCTTCGCGCGGATGGCGACCAGAACCTGGGCGACGATCTCGTCGACGAGTTTCAGGTCCGACCAACGAACCCGAATCACTTTCCAGCCCGCGCGTTCGAGATCCCTTTGGCGACGCTGCTCGGCCTCAATGCTGTCGTGGACTTGATCGACGGTCTCCCCGTACTTGATGCGCCCATCGAACTCGATGGCGATCTTCAGGTCGGGCAGTGCGATATCGATGAAGTACGTGCGGCCGTCAATGCGGACTTCTGCCTGTGTCGCTAACCCATTGATGCCCGCGCGCAGCAAAGCGAGGAGGACCAGGGCCTCGCCGGGAGACTCGCATCCAGGATCAGCATGGTCGATGATCCATCGGGCGTGCCCGCGTCCTCTGGCGTTACGGGGAGTGTCATCCAAGGCCTGGTGAAACTTCCTCCGTGCCTCATCCTCGCGGTTTCGCGATGCTTCCTGGTGGAAACGATCAAACTGGCATGCCCTGGCTAAACCTGCGCAGGCGATGGGGAATCCACGCTTGTCGCTCAATAGGCGTGCGCAATCAACGAGAACGCGTGCCGGTGTCGCGATGCGGAAGCCCAAGTATTCGATGGAGGGAATGGGATGGCTTGGACGGCACGTGCGAATACACGCGGAGGGGATGCGGATATTGTCATCAATGACAATTTCAGGGAAATGAACGAGACGCGAACAACTTCGGGAAGGGACGTAGATGACGAGCTTCTCGAGGCTGCCCGTGCCCGGTAGACCGAGCAGAGATGCAATGGCTGGTCCGCTCAATGTGTAGGACGGGTGGCGCACACTCAGCGCACACAGGCGTGCAGCGAATACGAGTGCTTGGCAGTCGCGCGGGTTCAGGTCTGCAAACGCCTCTGCTTCGATATAAACGCCTGCCGTAATGCGCAGAATGTCACCGGTCTTATGCCTTCTGTGGAGGCAGACAGCGGTGTTGTTCTCATCAACCATGAGAAGGGCAGATCGTACAGACGCAATGCGATCAGGTGTCATGTCAGGACCTCCAGCTGGAAACCGTCGTTGCTTCGCTGGTTCCACTGTCGATGGTGCATCCTTCACGGCGCAAGCCTGCGAATCATGCCTGTGGATAACTGAGTTGGTTTTGGTGTCTGTGGAAAACTCGCTTATGTTCCGTGCGTCATTGGGTTTCCTGGTCTTGCCAAGCGGGTTGTTCCGAAAGGATGTGTGTCGTGAAACGGTGTCGAGACGGGGAATGAAATTTTGATCGCCCCTGCTCCGCAGGATATCGAGGTGCCGACAGGAAAATGAAATATTTTTCGCCCACATGAGCTGAAAATGACTCATTTTGCTCCGTTTTCTCGCTGCATGGGCGGTTTTTCTTTCACATAGGTGTGAGTTGGGGCGAATGTGGGTGGTTTTTCTTTCACATAGGTGTGAGTTGGGGTGAGTGTGGGCGATTTTTCTTTCAATGAGGGGTTGCCCCTCGACCAGAGTCATGCACTATGCGGGTGGTCGGCGCCTGTGTCGCTGCCTAGCGTTAGCGCGAGGGAAGAAGACAGCTGAGCCGGTGAAGTTGTGTCCTTGTCAGACATAGGGTGCTGTGGATAATGCGACGATGGCGCACACGGTGTTGCCCTCGTTAGCGCGATAGACCTTCAATTTGGAGGAGTGGGCGCAGTAATGGTGCCTTCAGTGCCGGGTACTGGTTAGTTTGTGCCGTGGTTGAAACTGGTGGGCCGTTGTTGGGTGCCTTGCTGGCCGAGTTTTGTACCGGTTGGGCGGGAAAGGTGTGTGCTGGCCACGGCACCGCGCCACAACAAAGCCCGCAGCCGCGACGGTGCCAGGCGCCAGCAATTAGCCGATGATGGGCTGTTCTTCGGGCATGCGGATGACGCGGGAGCGCTGGCGCAGGGCCAGTGCTGCGGCCACGGTCATGGAGCCTGTGCGGCCCGCGAACATGAGGAAGATGAGCACGTATTTGGCGCCGGTGGGCAGAATGGGGGTGATGCCCGTGGAGAGGCCGACGGTCGCAAACGCGGACACGGTCTCAAACAGGATGATGTCGAGCGTGTAGTCCGTCATCGACAGGAGCAGGACAACGGAGACGGCGACAAGTGCCAGGCCCAGCAAGGACACGGCAACCGACAGGCGGATTGCGGAGGTGGGGATGCGGCGGCCGAAGGTCTCGATGTCGCGGTCGCCTCGCGCCTCCGCGATGACGGCCAGGACGAGGACAGCAAAGGTTGTGACCTTGACGCCGCCCGCGGTCGACGCGGAGCCGCCGCCGATCATCATGAGGATGTCCTGAACGAAGTGGGTCTGCGAACGCATGGCGCCCACGTCGAGGGCGGACAGGCCAGAAGAACGGGAGTTCACGCCGGCGAGCATGGCGTTGAGGATCTTTGATGGCGTATCGATCGCGCCGAGTGTTGTCGGGTTGTGCCATTCGGTGAGGGCCAGCGCGAGGGCTCCGACGAAAGCCAGGATCAGGTAGGTGGACAGCGTCAGCTTCGTGTGGAGACGCCAGCGGCGGGGAGTACGCAAGTTCTTCGCGACATCCATGATGACGGGGAAGCCGATGGCGCCCACGGTCGTGCCCAAGATGATGGGGACCAGCATCCACCAGTCGGTGACGTGGGGTGCGAGCCCGTCCGGAAGAATGACGAAACCGGCATTGTTGAAGACGGAGATCGCCATGAACACGGCGTCCCACAGGGCGTGCGCGGGGTCGAAGCCCATGGCGAGGAATCGGGGCAGGAACATGGCGGCCAGGAAGGCCTGCATGGTCAGCGACGTGGCGATGACTGCTTTGAGGAGCGTGGAGATCTGGCCCATGGCGCCCGTTCCGGTTTCCTGCGTGGCAAGCATGCGCTGGGTGAGGCCGAGGTGGCGGGAGACGGCGAAGCCGAGGATCGATGCCAGCGTCATGACGCCCAGGCCGCCGACGACGATGCCGACTGCGATGACGGCTTGGCCAAAGGGGGACCAGTAGGTCGCGGTGTCCACGGTGGTCAGGCCGGTGACGCACACGGCGGACACGGCGGTGAACAGAACGTCGACGAAGGGGGCGGGCGTGTCCGACGAAGAGGAGATTGGCAACATCAGGAGTGCCGTGATGACGCCGATGATGAGCGCGAAGGTGCCGAGTGCGAGGCGTGCGGGTGAGTAGCGTGCCTGCTTGGACAGCCAGGCGCGTACGCGCTGTACGGCTGTGGTGGGCACCTCGCCGTGTGGGTTCTGGGGGCCTCCGGGAACGCGGCGGACGACGGGGGAGGGTTGGGGGCTGAGGGTTTCCTCTGAGATCGCGGGGGACGAGGCCGTGGCTCGTCCGCGCACCAGGGAGCGTGTTGCGCCGGGTTCGGGACGTAAGCGAGGTGTCTTCCCTCGCTGCTGACGACCCTTGCGTGCCGGTGCCATCGATGCTCCTTAACGACTCTGCAACAAAAGTGGACAAAGTTGCAGTTTCCATGTGGTTGGGCAGTAGTATATTTCGTGAGGCTACGTAAGCGGTGAACGAATCGGGTTTAGCGCGCCTCGCGAGCATATCTGGGAGTCATTAATGGAACAGCAGTCGGCGCCGCGCTTTATGACTGTCACGGAAGTGGCGGACATCATGCGCGTCTCTAAGATGACTGTGTACCGCTTGATTCACAGTGGCGAAATGCCCGCGATTCGCGTCGGAAAGAGCTTCCGAGTCCCGGAGGCCGCGGTCGCCCAGATGATCCAGGCCGGTATGGCGGATCACTCTGGTGACCAGGCTCGCGTCATTGGCGGGTAGTATAGGCACGATGTGCCCGGCTCGGGCACCCATCATCCATCAGCGGTAGTACCTCTGCCGCACACACTACGAGGGAGGAACCCCATGGGCTCCGTCATCAAGAAGCGCCGCAAGCGCATGGCGAAGAAGAAGCACCGCAAGCTCCTGCGCAAGACGCGTCACCAGCGTCGCAACAAGAAGTGAGCGAGCGGAGGCCCGGCCATTTGGTCGGGCCTCTCGTGTATCCGGGGCCCTATACTTGGGTGTCATGGAACGCACCATTATTCACGTTATGCGCCACGGCGAAGTGGACAATCCGAACGGTGTTTTGTACGGGCGTCTGCCCGGTTTTGGGCTGACGGAGCTGGGGCATTCGATGGCTGCCCGTGCTGCGGAGTATCTGGTGGATTCGGGTGCGGATATTACGCGCGTGATTTCTTCGCCGCTGCTGCGCGCGCAGCTGACGGCGGCGCCGACGGCGGCGGCGTACGGGTTGACGATTGAGTCGGACCCGCGTCTGATCGAGTCCGATAACGTGTTCGAGGGCATGCCGGTGAACTCGAATCGCGCGATGTTGGCAAACCCGAAGTACTACAAGTACTACTGCAACCCGCTGCGTCCCTCGTGGGGTGAGCCGTACCGAGATATTGCGTCGCGCATGAGCGCTGCCCTCTCCTCGGCCCTGCGGGCGGCCCGTGGGCACGAGGCTCTCGTCGTGTCGCACCAGAACCCGATCGTGACGCTGACGCGCTTCGTGAACGGTCAGCCGCTCGCCCACGCGCCGAAGTCACGTCACTGCGCGCTCGCGTCGATCACGTCGTTCATTTTCTCGGGCGCGACGCTCGTGGGAACGTCGTATGCGGAGCCTGCGGCGGATCTCGTCGCGATTGCGAAGGATATGACGCCGGGGGACTCGCAGGCGGATCTGCGCCGCTGACGTGATTGTTGTGGGCGGCGACGCCTTCCCTTAGTTCGCCTCGTCGCCCGAGGCCTCGGTGGGGTCGGTCCCCTCATCCTCGGAGCGCTTGCGGCGTTCCTGCTCGAGGCGCTCTTCCTCGCGGCGCTTGCGCTGAATGTCGCGCTCGAGGCGGAACAGGAATTCCGGGTCGTCGTCGGGCGCGGAGGGGCGCTTCGGGGCCTCGGCCTGCTTCTGCTGAGCCTTTTCCGCGCGGGACACCCAGCGCAGGACGAGCCAGGCGATGGGGCCGATGGCGGCGATCGTCGCGGTGAAGAGAATGATCATGAGCCAGATGGGCTTGGCGATCTTGCCGGGCATCTCGTCTTCGGGCGTGCGGTGCCAGTCCGCGGCCGCGTAGATGGTGACGGCGAGCATTGCGACGACAAGGGCGATCCTGAGCATGCCCCTAGTCTACGGGGGTGTGCCTGCTCACGCTGGGGCGTTCACTCCGGGAGCAAACGGGGGAGTCGGGAGCGTGTGACGCGGGGGAGTGACGTGTACGAGGGCGCGGCCCCCGGCGCGAGGACCGCCGTCGATCCGGCCCGGATTCCGTCGGCCACGGCCTCGACGAAGGGCTTGCCGAGGGCCATCGCGGCCGCCAGCGCGCCCACGCAGGCGTCCCCAGCCCCGGTGGTATCCACGGCCTCGCCGAGGGTGAGGGC
>NZ_ALCB01000084.1:0-10191 GCF_000282935.1 Actinomyces sp. ICM39 | reverse complement strand
CGCACCCACGTCGTTATGTCTCGCAGTGTTTCTTACGCGGCCTGTGTCCGCTCTCGGCGGCGCCACGCGCATGCTCCGGCGAGGCCGAGCAGGGCGGCCCCGCCCGCGAGCTGCGGGTAGACGCCGATGAATCCGGCCTTGGGAAGCACGCCGACCTGCGTGTCGACGACTCGAATGCCGGGCATGCGATCCGCGCCGGGCAGGCTGCCCGAAGCGGGCAGGACACGCACGGAGCTGAACCCCTCGTCGGCGCCAAAGTCCGTCTTAATGACGGTCGTGGCGTCAGCATCCGCGCCTGCCTCGATATGGAAGGCGACGGGACGGGGCAGCAGAGCGTGCCCGACGGGCGCGCGGGTCTCGACGAGCCAGTAGGTCTTCCCCGTCTCCAGGGGCGCGGTCACGAAACGCGACCCGCCGTCGAGGACAGAGACCGGGTCCCCAGCCAGGGCCTCGTTGTCGTAGATCGCGAAGGCCGAGCCGTCGAGCGGGTACGTGCCGTCGTCGTTGGGGGTTCCAACCGGCTGCGTGCCGGCCTTTTCGATGCGGATCGGTCGGGGGCGCGCGGGTGCACAGGCCTCGTTGTTGGCCTCGCCATCGTGATCGTAGGCGCCCGTCACCGCGTTGTAGAGGCCGTGGCCCGGGGTGAGGCGGTCGTTCGACGAGGCGCACTCGAGCAGTGACTCGGAATACCCGGCGGCCGAACTATCGCGCGTCACCTTCATGCGGATGTACCACGAGGAGGACGCGCCCGGCTCGGTGGCCGTCCCCTCGGTGAGGACGTAGGACGCGGCGGCCCCCTGCTCGGTCGCGGTATCAAGCCCGTCGAGGCTAGTCGCGACGGCAGCGGAGCGCACGGTCAGGCCCGGCGCGAAGTTCGGCGTGTCCGTGAGGCGCCCGGTCGTGCCCGCGAGGGTCCCGTCGTTCGTAGCCGTAATGCGATAGGTGACGGTGATGTCATCCGTCGTCGCGCCCTCGACCGATTCGAGGTCCTTCTGGATGCGCAGCTTGGGGGTCTGCTCACGGTTGGTGAACGTGCAGGTGATCGGCAGGGCCGCAGGCGACGAGGCCGGGGCGACCTGGGAGAAGTCCACGCCGCCCGTCTCAGCATCTCGGGTGACGTTCACGCGCTCGCCCACGCCGTTTAGGCAGGTCACATCGACGAGGCTCCACTGCGCGGAGTTCGGGTCATCACTGGTCTTCCAGGGGCCGAAACGCCCCTGCGCACCAAAATCCAACGGGAATCGGCCTGCGATGCGCGGCCCCGTCTCGGCGATGATGAACTGGGAGAAGCCCGGCATGAAGGCCTTGTATCCGGAGGTGGCCGCCCCGGCCTCGCCGTAGGCGGTCGGGGTCAGGTTCGCGTCCTCGAAGGACTTCCATCCGACAAAGCCGTCTGCCGTCACGCTCGTGGTGAGCGGGGTTCCCGTGGGCGCGGACCAGTCGCCCAGGCCCATCGTCGTGAAGGTGAACGGGGGGATCGCGTCGCCGACCTGCTCGGAGTCCTCGGTGAGAGCTTTCGCGACGCGCACGTAGCGTTCCTGGCTGAAGGAGCCGTAGAGGCAGCCGAAGGACGCCTGGCTTTCCTTCGTCGTGAAGCTGGAGACCGGGGTCGAGCCCGCGGGCGGGGTGGCGGGGCAGTTGCCGTCCGCGTTGGGTACGAATCCGTAGAGGACGAGGCGGTACGGGATCCCGTTGACGGTGATCGTCTGGTCCGAGGTGGTCTTCATGATCGTCAAGACGTCGTCCGAGTCAGGGGTCTGGTCGGGCTTGCCTGCCGAGCCCGGGTAGTACTGGGGCTGATCCGTGTAGATGTCGTATCTGCCTTTTCCTTCACCGACTTTCTTGAAGCAATGCCAGTTGTGATCAGATCGAGCGAGCGCATAGTAGGGGGCAGTCGATGGGCAGGTGCGCGGCGCAGAGGCACGGGAGACCCACTCGTAGGGGCCTCCCTTGCGTCGCACGGCCGTCGTGTCCGTGTCGTTGTCGGTTTCCTGCTGGTCAAAGGGGAAGGATTCCTCCAGGTCACCAATACGAATGTCGAAGGACGAGTGCACCCAGTGGATCTGGGAGTAGATGGGGAAGTTATTGTGGCGCACGGCCCCGATCAGAAAGGTGCTGTTGAGCGGGACCGTTCCCGGGTTGTTCGGCTTGTAGCCGAGAGCACTCGTCGTCGAGGTCGAGATCGCATCGGGCGTGTATTCGCCATAGTAGGGGTACCGGTAGTAGGCGGCCATGTGGTAGTCCCAGGCCACGCCTCGAGTAACGTAGGACCAGTAATCACCGCTTCTCGCGGTGTCCGCGTCGAGCCAGTCCTGGGAGTACCCCGCGCGATACGCAACCGAGCGCTGGTTGGGGTCCGCGGAATTGTAGACCGTCATACCGGGCACGATGCCGAAGTACGAGTTGTCAGCAACGACGGTGGTCCGGTCCGTACCGGAGTTGTTGAGGACGGCCTTACCGATTCGACCTTCGGAGCGATTAAAGGTGATGCTGTCGGCACCGGGGGTCTCGAGGGGAGCCTCGGCCCGTGCAACTCCGGGCACCATCATGAGGCCGGAGAGGGCGAGGCCGGACAGCGCGAGCGCGACGAGGCCTCGCGCGAGGAAGCGACGCGGGCGCGGTGCGCGCACCGCCCGGCAGGTCACGTGGCCAGCCGTCGGTGGATGGTCGTCTCGGTGGGCAGTGTCTCCACTCTGGACGCCGCCCTGCATGTCAGTGAGTCTCATACCGCCCCCACGTTGATATGGTTACCGACTCACCATAACAATGAGGCTTAGTTCCCGCACAACCCTCTAGGTCAATATTTATCTACACCCGCACATATCGAACAGGGCGCCCATATTCGGTGGACCGCGCAGACAATTGCCGCCAAGCCGAGCTCATCCATTCCCAAATGGCGACCCGCCTCACTTTTTCACAACCTCACCCCACACTCGGCCACTCAATACGAAAGAGTCAGCAGCGCCAACCATCTGGTCAGTCATTTCGATTGTGCACTGCATAACAGGCACAATGTGCGCGCCACCGGGACACACCTCGACACAACCTCCCCCAAACGGAAGCCTGGAGCCCAGAATGCAACCATGCAAGACCAATACATACGACACGACCTGTCCACACTCTGTTTGCTCCGACACACTTATCGTCACACGTGTAACATGTGCACCAAATGTCACAGGCGCATCATGGCAAGGTATTCCCTGCCATGACGGGCCTTCGATGCGAGCGCGTAGGCCTTTGCTCATCGGGAACATCCCGGCAGTTGGGGCCACACCGCTTCGCGCGGCGGCTAAACTGTGACTGGGAGCGGCCTCGCTTCCACCCACACCGTACGTCGCGCGCACAGCGCGGGGGAATGAGGAGAGCACGACTATGAGCATCTTCGACCGCTTCGAGAGCGCCGTCGAGAGAGGCGTCAACGGCGCCTTCTCGCGCGTGTTCCGGTCGGGGATCAAGCCCGTGGATATCACCACGGCGATCCGCCGCGCCATGGACGAATCCGTCCAGGAAGTCTCCGCCTCGCGCATCATTGCCGCGAACCACTTCTCGGTCTACGCCTCACGCACCGACCTCACCTCCCTCGAGGCGTCCCTCGACGTCCTCGCCGACGAGTTCGCCCAGCAGGCCACCGAACATGCCGCGGCGAACGGCTACTCTCTCCTCGGCCCCGTCACGATCGAATTCATCGCCGACGCCTCCGAGCCCAGCGGCACCCTGAAGGTCGACGCTGAAAACCGCCGGGGCCCCGCCGCCCCCGCCACCGCCTCGTCCGCTTCCCCCGAGCACCCCATCATCGACGTCGACGGCGAAAAGTGGCTGCTCACCGAGCCCGTCACCGTCATCGGACGCGGCTCCGAAGCCGACATCGTCGTCAACGACTCGGGTGTCTCGCGCCGCCACCTCGAACTGCGCATCACGCCCACCGGCGTCATTGCGACCGATCTGGGCTCCACCAACGGCTCCTTCGTCGAAGGCCACCGCATCGACGCAGCGACCCTGCTCGACGGTAACCAGATCGTCATCGGACGCACCAAGATCCTCTTCTGGACGCACCCAGACCAGAGCGGAGTTTAATGAAGTGACCACTGACCTCGCATTTACCGTCTTCCGCATCGGGTTCCTGGTGCTGCTGTGGCTCCTCGTGCTCGCGGCCGTCAACACGCTGCGACGCGACATCTTCGGCACCGTCGTGACCCCGCGCGGCAAGGGACGCGACAAGGCCACGTCACGCCGCAAAGCCTCCCGAGAGAAGCGCAAGGACAACAAGAAGCGCACCTCCACGAACCCGCTGGCCCCCAAGGACCTCCTGGTGACCGGCGGCCCCCTCGTGGGCACCATGCTGCCCCTCGGCGAAGCCCCCATCGTCATCGGCCGCTCCCCCGCGTGCACCCTCGTGCTCGAAGACGAGTACGCGTCCAGCCGCCACGCGGCACTCACCCCCCAGTCCGACGGCTGGTGGATCGAAGACCTCTCCAGCCGTAACGGCACCTTCATCGACGACGAGCGCCTGAGCAGTCCGCGCCAGCTCAAGATCGGTGACGTCATCCGCATCGGCCAGAC
This sequence comes from Actinomyces sp. ICM39, assembly GCF_000282935.1. Lineage (NCBI taxonomy): Bacteria > Bacillati > Actinomycetota > Actinomycetes > Actinomycetales > Actinomycetaceae > Actinomyces > Actinomyces sp. ICM39. Next base: position 5,631 of record NZ_ALCB01000084.1, on the reverse strand, counting down.
GACTCTCGAATTGGTGGGTTGATATGTCAGGAAACGCGGTTCAATTCCACTACGCTGCCCGCTCCGATGTGGGCCTCGTGCGTTCCAACAACCAGGACTCCGGCTACGCCGGCGCGAACCTGCTGGTCCTTGCCGACGGCATGGGCGGCCCCGCGGGAGGCGACATCGCCTCCTCGGTGGCCCTCGCGCACCTCGTCCCCCTCGACACGGACTCGCACCCGGCCGACTCGATGCTTCCCCTCCTGCGCGAGGCCCTCCTCGACGCGCACGAGGAGCTCACCGACCGCTCGAGCCGCGACCGCGACCTCGAGGGCCTGGGCACCACCTGCATCGCGCTCATGCGCTCCGGCAACCGCCTCGCAATGGTCCACATCGGCGACTCGCGCGCCTACGTGCTGCGCGGCGACACGCTGACCCAGGTCACGACCGACCACTCCTTCGTGCAGTACCTGGTCGACACCGGCCAGATCACGCCCGAGGAAGCCGAGCACCACCCCAACCGCAACGTCGTCCTGAAGATCCTCGGCGACGCGCAGGCCGACGTGGCCCCCGACGAGACGATCCGCGAGGCCGTCGTCGGCGACCGCTGGATGCTGTGCTCCGACGGCCTGTCCGGCCTCGTCTCCCCCGAGACGATCGGCCAGGTCATGGCCGACATCAAGGATCCGGGCGAGTGCGCCGAAGAACTCATCCGCCTGGCCCTCCTGGCCGGCGGCCCCGACAACATCACGTGCGTCATCGCGGACATCGTTCCCGCCGGCACGTTCCCGCCCGCTCCCCCGCAGATCGTGGGCGCCGCGGCCATCGACCGCAACGCCAAGTCCCGCGGAGGCGACGGCGCGGCTGCTCGCGCGGCCGCCCTGGGTTCGGCCTCCTCCGACATCATCTCCGACGAGGACGAGGCCCCCATCGAGCTCAAGCCTCATTCTTCCTGGTGGACCCCCGTCTTCGTCTCGCTCGTGACGGTCCTCGTCGTCGCAGCCTCGTGGATGTCGTGGAAGTGGACGCAGACCCAGTACTACGCGATCGGCCAGGACGGCTACGTCGTCATCTACCAGGGCATTCCTCAGTCGATTGGACCCTGGCAGCTATCGCACGCGGTCGAGGTCTCGAACGTGGCCCTCGCCGACTTGTCCCCCGTCGACCGCCAGCGCCTCGATACTCCGGTGCTGCGCTCTTCGCGAGCCGACATTGACTCCTACATCGAGGGCCTCAAGCGCTCCGTGGCCGACAACGTGTCGTCCCCCTCGTCCTCGACGACCCAGTCGGGCATGCCGCAGTCCGGCACGCCCCAATCCGGGGCGCAGAGTGGGGGCGCCTCGTAATGGCTACCGTATCGATCGCGCCCGCCCGGCCTCGCCGCTTCCTGGAGCTGACCCTCATGGGGTTGGCCCTGGCGGTCGGCATCGCCGGGTACGTGCTCACGTCGCTGAACTACACGGGGGAGATCCCCGCGAACCTGCTCACGCAGGTCGGCGTCCTGGTGGCCATCGCCATCATCGCCGAGGTCGGCGTGCACTTCCTGGCGCCCTACGCGGACCCCGTGATCCTCCCGGTCGCGGTGGCGCTGACGGGCCTCGGGCTGGCGATGATCTACCGGTTGGACCTGTCGTACGCCCGCAGGGACGAGGCCGTGGTCGGCTTCCGCCAGGCCCTCTTCGTGGGCATCGCGATCGTTATCGCCGCGATCATTTTGATCACGCTGCGCGACCACCGCATGCTGCGCCGCTACACCTACACCTTCGGTGCACTGTCGCTCTTCCTGCTGCTTCTGCCGATGATTCCGGGCCTCGGCCAGGAAACCTTCGGCGCGCGCGTCTGGATTCACCTGGGGCCCCTCTCCGTTCAGCCCGGCGAGCTCGTCAAGATCACCCTGGCGATCTTCTTCGCCGGGTACCTCGTGACGAACCGCGACAACCTGGCGATCGGTGGCCGCAAGTTCCTCGGCATGCGCCTGCCGCGCGCCCGAGACCTCGGCCCGATCATGGTCGTGTGGCTGATCGGCATCGCGATCCTCGTCCTGCAGCGCGACCTCGGCACCTCGCTGCTGTTCTTCGGTCTCTTCGTCGCGATGCTGTACGTCGCCACGAACCGCGTGTCGTGGCTGGTCATCGGCTTCACGCTCTTCGTGCCCGCCGTCCTCGTGGCTGTCAAGTCTTTCAGCCACGTGCAGACGCGCTTCAACATCTGGCTTAACGCCCTCGACCCCGAGGTGTACGACCGCGGGTCCTACCAGCTCGTCCAGGGCCTGTTCGGCCAGGCTTCCGGTGGCCTCATGGGTACCGGGTGGGGCCGCGGATACCCGCAGCTGGTGCCGCTGGCGAACTCGGACTTCATCCTGTCCTCCTTCGCGGAGGAACTGGGCCTGACCGGCATGGCCGCGATCCTGGTCCTGTACCTGATTCTTATTCAGCGCGGCCTGCGTGCGGCGCTGACGGTGCGCGACGGTTTCGGCAAGCTACTGGCGACCGGCCTGAGCTTCTCGCTGGCCATTCAGCTGTTCGTGGTGCTCGGCGGCATCACTCGCATTATTCCGCTGACCGGCCTGACAGCCCCGTTCCTGGCAGCCGGCGGCTCGTCGATGGTGTCCTCGTGGATCACCGTCGCCCTGCTGATCCGCGTGTCGGACGCTGCGCGCCGCCCCGCGTCGACCCCCGCGCCGTGGAACTCAGGCATCCAGCCTGCCGTGGGAGTGGGTGAGTAAGTCGTGAACAATCAGATTCGCAAGATTTTCATCATCGTCCTGCTCATGTTCGCCCTGCTGGGTGTGGGCGTGACGAACACGCAGTTCATCTCCGCGTCCTCCCTCAACGCCGACGCGCGCAACCAGCGCACGATCCTGCACGCGGCCGAAACCGACCGCGGCCCAATCATCGTCGACAAGACGGCGATCGCCTCGTCCGAACGCGAGGCCGATTCCAAGCGCTACGCGCGCTCTTACGCCGAGGGGCCCCTATACGCCTCGGTCACCGGCTACTTCTCGTCCGTCGGCAACGCGTCGACGGGTATCGAAGCCGCCGAGGAGGACGTGCTGGACGGCCAGTCGCAGACGCTGCTCGGCCAGCGCCTGCGTAACCTCCTGACGGGACAGAACCGCCAGGGCGGCGGCGTGGAACTCACGCTGAACCCGGACATGCAAAAGGCCGCGGCTGCGGCTCTTGGTAACCGCAAGGGTGCCGTCGTGGCCCTCGACGCGCGCACTGGCGCGGTCCTAGCGATGTATTCGGCGCCGACCTTCGACCCGAACCAGCTCGCTTCCTCCGACGCGGGCGCGGTGTCCGACGCATTCTCCGCGCTCTCCTCGGACCCCAGCAACCCTCTGCTCAACCGCACGATCTCTGAGCGCTACGCCCCCGGCTCGACGTTCAAGATCCTCACAACGATCGCCCTCATCGAAAACCGCCTCGCCGACCCGGACATGCACATGCCCTCCCCCGTGTCGACGACCCTGCCCGGCACGGCCACCGAGGTCTCCAACATCGAGTCCTCCACCTGCGGCGACGGCAACCCGACGCTCACCGAGGCCTTCGCCCGTTCGTGCAACACGACCTTCGTACTGGCTTCCGAGCAGCTGACGAACCAACAGCTTGTCGACGTGACGAACCGGTTCGGATTTGGACGCGAGACGCAGATTCCTCTGTCCGTGACCCCCTCCGTGTTCCCCGCCGACGCGGATGCTGCACAGCTCGCGATGAGCTCGATCGGCCAGTACACAGTCCAGACGACGCCTCTGCAGATGGCGCAGGTCGCCCAGACCATCGCGAACGACGGCCAGATGATGACCCCCTACCTCATCGGCTCGATCGTGGATGCCGACAACCAGGTCGTGCGTACGACCACCCCCACCGACGCCGGACGACCGATCTCCTCCGAAACGGCCTCGAAGCTGCGCGCGATGATGGAAGCCGTCGTGTCCCAGCCCTACGGCACGGGTACGACGATGGCCCTACCGAACGTGTCCGTGGCCGCCAAGACCGGTACCGCTGAGACGGGCGAGGGCGACCACGCGAACGCCTGGGCCGTCGGTTTTGCCCCCGCGGATAACCCGCGCATCGCCTTTGCTGTCCTCGTCGAGGGCGACGATACGAACCCCACCCCGCACGGCGGCGACGTGGCCGGTCCGATTGCTCGGGCTGTCCTGGAAGCGGGGCTCAAGTGAGTGTTCCACGCATGACGTCAGGCGCCGGGCGAGTGCTCGGCGGCCGCTACACGCTGCTCACCCCGATCGCACAGGGCGGCATGGGCGAGGTCTGGAAAGCCCGAGACCGGGTCAGCGGACACATCGTCGCCGCGAAGGTCCTTCGTCCCGAGCTGGCCGGCGAGGAGCTCTCCCTGTCGCGCCTGCGCCTCGAAGCCCGTAACTCGATGTCGATCTCGCACCCGAATATCGCAAACACGCAGGATTCAGGCGAAGAAGACGGCATCGGCTGGATCATCATGGAGCTCGTCGACGGATACCCGCTGACGGATTACCTGCGCGGCGGCTCCCGCATCGAGCCCGAGTACCTCATGCCGATCCTCGTTCAGGTCGCGATGGCGCTGGGCGCTGCCGCGCGCGCGGGCGTCGTGCACCGCGACATCAAGCCCGCGAACATTATTGTTCGTCCTGACGGCATGGTGAAGCTAACGGACTTCGGGATCTCGCGAGCCACCGGACAGGTGAACCTGACCGCCGCGGGCATGGTCATGGGCACCGCCCAGTACCTGCCGCCCGAACAGGCTATGGGCGAGGTCGCCACCCCCATCGGCGACCTCTACGCCCTCGGCGTCATCGCCTACGAGGCCGCGGCCGGGAAACGCCCATTCACCGGCGAAACGCAGGTCGACATCGCGTTCGCACACGTCAACGACCCCGTGCCACCGCTCCCCGACTTCGTTCCCGAGCCTCTCGCCGACGTCATCCTGCACCTGCTAGAAAAGGACCCCTCGAAGCGCCCCGAGTCCGGGTCGGCCGCCGTGCGCGAGATCGCCGCAGCCGCCAAGGCCATGGGCATCTCCGTGACTCCTCGTCCCCTTCCCCTGCCGAAGGCCGCCCAGCGCCCGGCAGAGGTCCGCACGCCCGTCCAGCCCTCGGTCCCGATCGTCGCGCCGGTTCGCCACCTGACGCGCCGCACGCTGCCCGAGGACATGCTGCAGCCGCCGTCGGGCCTCACCCCCAAGGCGCGCACCGCGACTGGCCGACATGCCGCCGTCCCCGTCCTGGACGAGGCGACGACGATCGCGCCCTCCTCCTCGGCGATTCCCGTCACGGGCCGTCACGCCGCCGTCCCCCGCGTCCTCGACGAGGCCGAGGTCCTTCCGACCTCCCATCCCATTTCCGCACCCACCCGGGTACGCCGCCTACACCCCGAGACCACCGGCGAGCACACTCCCGCCGTCTCAGGCGCCGTCCAATCGCTGACCTCGACCGGGCGCCATGCGGCCGTGCCAGCTCCGGCCCCCGCCCCTCAGGCACCAGTCTCCGCGCCGATCCCGACTCGTTCCACATCTACGGTGAACCGCACGACAACGCCTGCCGCTCCCGCAGCGGCCCCGGCGGCCCCAACCACGGCTTCCACCCCGCGTCACGCCGCGCCCGCGCAGCCGACGCAGGTTCCACAGCCCACGCAGAGCGCACAGCCCGCCCGGGCC
>NZ_ALCB01000083.1:0-8396 GCF_000282935.1 Actinomyces sp. ICM39 | reverse complement strand
CAGCGCCGAGCACGCCCGCGCCGCCCAGGCGACCGGCGGTCATCGCGTCGGCGGCGGCGTGGTTGTTGAGGCGCCACAGTGGATGCAGCGCGTCGGCCGCGGGGGCGGGGGTGTGTCCGCCGACGACGCCGTTGCGATACGTGGTGCCGTTGACGCGCGTGTGGAGCAGGTCGGTGTCCATGAGGTCCTGCGGGTCGGTGATCGGGTTCGTACGCGACCCCAGCTCGCCGTAGGGCAGTTCCTTGGTCGGCACAGCGCCCGAGGCGATCACGCGGTTACGGGCAGCGGCCGCGTCAGCCTCGCTCCACCACGGCTTGTCGAAGCCGCCCGGGTATCCCTCTCCGTTACGGCCGGCTTCGCGGCCGAAGCCGTTCTCCGGCGTGTAGCCACCACCGCCGTAGCCGCCACCACCGGGGTTACGGCCGCCGCCACCGCCACCGGGGTTACGGCCGCCGCCACCGCCGCCGGGATTGTCGCCGCCGCCACCGCCGCCGTCCTTATCCTTATGCTTATCCTTATCCTTCGTGGGGTCGCCATCGGTCTTGCCGGACCGTGAAGCGTCTCTAATGTCGCCGACACCAGAACGCAGATTCCTATTCAGCGTGTCAAGGATGCGCCCGCAGGCCGCCTCGCGCGCTTCGTTGTTCTGGGCCTCGACGCCCGCCACGTACGCGGAGCCCGTCGTGATTTTGACCGGTCCGGCGGAAAGGCCACCGCCGGGGGCGCTGGAGGGAAGGGTCACGAAGGGGAGATAGCCCATCGCAGCGGTGACCGGGTCCACCAGGGTGTCGGAGATCGAGCCCGCCTCGCTCAGCGCCGTCGCCATGTCGTTGCGTCCTTGTTGGTAGGACTGATACTGCGCCTCGTAGCGGACGCGGTAGCCCTCGATACGTTTGATCGAATTGTCCACCCAGTCGGTCATGGCCTTGGCCGCCTCGCCCTTGAAGCCTTGGCCGTCGCGGTAGGCCTTCAGGCGTTCGACGGCCTGCTTGAAGCCCTCGATCGTCTTGTCGTGTTCGTCGTTCCACGCGTCGAGGCCCTTGTTCGCCTCGGCGGCCTTCATGAATTCCTTCAGGCGGTGGTATTTCGGAGAATAAACCATGATTAATTCCTTTCTGCCCGTTGTGGGATGGGATCAGCTCTCGTCCTGACTTTCCGGAGTCGGTGCGGTTGTTCCAGCCTGTGAGGGGTCAGGCTGGCCCGTGGCCGCTCCAGTCTGCGAAGGGTCAGGCTGGCCGGTGGGCGCCGCAGTCGCCGCCCTCAGCGGCTCGGGCCGCTTATCCATGTATTCCTTCTCTTCCAGCTGCTTGGCGAGCGCCTCGGCCTCCGGGGAGTTGGCGACGGTATCCAGCATTTTGTTGACCCTGCTCAGGGCCTGCTGGTTGTCCCACTCGGCGTTTTCCGCGTCCTGCATGGTCAGACGCATGTTGGTCTCGAAGGTGGAGATGAGATCGTTTTCCTTCTTGAGGATGTCCGCCATGTCCTTGAACATGTCGGCCACGGAGTTCCGGAAGGCAGAAGCTCCTTCTTCATTACCCCATGCAGAATGCGTCTGGGCGGCGCTCTGAGAGTAGGACGCACTTACCGTGGTCTTCACCGCATCCTTGCTTTCGTTGACATTGGTGGCCGCAGCCTCTTGGGCGGGCTTGTCGTACTCGTAGTCAGGCGATCCTGTCATGTTGAGCTCCTAAATGTTGATGGGGTGTTGTGGGCGCTGGTGCGCGGGGTTGTTTGTTATTTGACCTTGAACTGGCGGACCAGGGGTTCGTCGGTGATCTCGGGGTTGTCGATCTTGAGGGTCCACACGTAGGTGAGGTTGGAGCCGCTGCCTTTGATGTCGATGGTCCACGAGGAGTAGTACTGGCAGTCCTTTTCGACGCACAGGTCGTAGCTGTCCTCACCGAGGCGCCAGTAGTCGGCGGCCGACATCATGGCATACACGTTGTCGTCCTTGTTGACGACAATGGTGCCGTTGGGGTCGAGCTTGAACTGGCCTCCGTAGACTCCTGTGCTCTCGCCGACCAGCTGCGCGCCGACCATCTTGTTCAGGGCGTTGGCCTTCTCGATGATCTTGTTCTTCTCGGCGCCGGAGGCGGAGTTCATCTGGTTGATGAGGTCGCGTTTGATGCCTTCGGGGATGTTCTTCATCGAGGCGATGTCCGTAGAATTCGAGCCTCCGCCGCCGGGCAGCCTAATGCAGCCGGTCAGGCCAACGGCCGCCAGGAGGAGGGACGACGCCGCTGCGAGGGTGCGGCGAGACACGAAACGGGACATATTTTCTCCTACTTTCAGACTGGTCAATCATATGCGACTGTGGGGCCGCCGTGTCAACAAACGATCAAGTTGTCGGCGGGGTCCACGCCATCTGCGCGGCGACCACCCCGAGATCGCGGTGAATGACCTGAGCACGGCCCGGAATAGCGCGCTTCGGCTTCACGCCGTTGATGATCGCGCCCTCACTCGGGTTACCGGACAGCAGGATGCCCGTGACAGCCAGGTCGCCCATCATCTGCAGGACCTTCTCGAAGCTCGCTCGAGCCGCGCCACCCATGCGGCGCGTGATGATCAGGTGCAGGCCGATGTCGCCCGCCTGCGGCAGCAGGTCGACGAGCTCTGCGAGCGGGTTTCCACTCGTGGTGTTCGCCAAATCGTAATCGTCGACCAGGACCCACAATTCGGGGCCGGTCCACCAGCTGCGCTCGCGAATCTGCTCGGCAGTGACGTTCGGTCCGGGCAGACGCTCGCGCAGGAACTGCGCCAGCTCGCGCATGTCCTTCATGGCGGCCTGGTGGTTCGTCATGTAGCGCAGCGTGTAGTCCTTGGGAATCTCGCCCATGAGCGAGCGTCGCATATCCAGCGCGACGATCTTTGCCTCGCCCGGCGTGTACAGGCGCGTGATCTCCTTGATGATCGACCGCAGGAACGTGGTCTTGCCCGTCTTCGAATCGCCGAAGAGGTACAGGTGAGACTCCGACCGCGTGTTGAACATGAGAGGACCGAGGCGCGACTCTTCCACGCCCAGGATCATGTCGCCACCGCCGCGCGGCAGGATCTGCTGCTCGGGCAGTTGCTCGAGGACATTGTCGATCGTGATCTGCTCCGGCAGCAGACGCAGCTTCGGGCCCTCGCCCGCCACTAGGTGCTCGCGGATCTTCTTGATCGTGTAGGCCACGCCCTCGGACACGGTGGTCGGATCCTGCTCCGCGTCTGCGCGCGGCAGGCCGATCATCATTTCGTGACCAGCCATGTCGATGCCTCGGCCCGGGCGACCCTTCGGAATACGAGCCGCACCCTCGCGGTGGACGATCGACTCCTTCGGGTTCGCCGTGTGCAGCTCCAGGCGCGAGCCGAACAGGTCCTGCGCCTCGGAACGGAAGTCCATCCAGCGAGAGGCAGACACGATGAGGTGAACGCCCAGCGACAGGCCTCGGCTCATCATCGTCGCCACCTGGCGATCCAGGCTGTCGAACTCGGAGCGCAGCGCGCCCCAGCCGTCGATGACCAGGAACACGTCGCCGTAGCCGTCGTCGTAGCGTCCTTCCAGACGACCGCGACGGTACGTGTCCATCGAATCGATGCCATTTTGGCCGAAGTAACGCTCGCGGTCGTCCATGATCGCCGCGATCTCAGCGAGCATACGCGTGCGCACCTCCTCGGTGTCGCGCGTCGCGATGCCCGCCACGTGCGGGGCGTTCGCGAAACCGGCGAAGGTACCGCCACCGAAGTCCATCACGTAGAACTGGACTTCCTGCGGCGTGTAGGTCAACGACAGGGCCTGCACGATCGTACGCAGCGCCGTCGACTTACCGGTCTGCGGGCCGCCGACGAGCGCGAAGTTACCGCCCGCACCCGACAGGTCCAGGACGAGGGTCTCGCGGCGCTGCTCGAGAGGAAGATCGACAGTGCCGAGGGGGACGCGCAGCGTGCCCGACTCGCGCCAGGCGCGCGACACGAAGCCCAGATCCGGGTCGGGACGTAGGTCCGGCATGAGGGTCGCGAAGGTATCCGGGGTCTCCAGGGGCGGCAGCCACACCTGGTGGGCCGGGTAGCCCTTGCCCTTCATCTTGGCCACGGCGATGTCCATCTCGGACATGTCTGCCCACAGCTCGTCGCCCGCCAGGACGACTTCCTGGTTCTGGTCGACCTCTTCCTTCTCGCCCAACGTATCCTCGCGCGTGATAACGGGAGCGACCGTGAAGGGCAGGATCTCAATCGGGGCGGTCGGTGCCCCGGCGGTCGTGGCCTCGGAAATCGACGCGAGGGTACGCGCCGGCGGGGGAGCGGCCACGTAGGAGGCGCGGAAGCGGACGAGGCCGTCGCCGCCCGCCTTCAGGAAGCCCGAACCGGGCAGCGGGGGCAGCTTCGCGGCGTCCGGGATGCCCAGGACCTCGCGCGAGTCGTTCTCGGTGAAGGTCTTCAGGGCGATGCGGTACGACAGGTGAGACTCCAGGCCTCGCGCCTTACCAAGGTCCATCTTCTGGGAGGCGAGGAGCAGGTGCACCGACAGCGAACGACCCAGACGGCCGATCATGATGAAGACCTCGCCGAACTCCGGCTTGGCCATGAGCATTTCCGTGAACTCGTCCAGGACGATGAACAGGGCGGGCAGCGGCGGGAACTCGTGCTTGCCGGCGATGCGGTCCGCCTCGTAGTCGGACACGTTCGCGTAGTTGCCGGCCTGGCGCAGAACCTCCTGGCGGCGCACCATTTCGCCCTGGAGGGCGTCCTGCATACGGTCGACGAGGGAGAGCTCCGACTCCAGGTTCGAGATCATGGCGGACACGTGCGGCAAGTCCGACATGCCGGCGAAGGTCGCACCACCCTTGAAGTCGACGAGAACCAGGTTCAGCTGCTCCGGAGAGTGGGTGAGCGCCAGGGCCAGCACGAGGGTACGCAACACCTCGGACTTACCCGAACCGGTCGCACCGATCAGCAGGCCGTGGGGACCCATACCCTGCTGGGCGGATTCCTTGATGTCCAGGACGACCGGCGCTCCCTCGGGCGTGACACCGAAGGGGGCAGCGAGGCGTTCGCGGCCCTCGCGGCGACGCCACTGCTTCTCCGGGTCGAAGTCGCGGATGTCGCCGATGCCGACGAGCTCCATGAGGTCCTTCTGGCGGGACTCGTCCGAGCGACCCACCGGGGTGTCCGCCTCTTCCAGGTTCTGCTGGTTAGCGAACGGCGTCATGCGGCGCGCGACGGCCTCAGCCTGAACGGCGGTGAGGCGGTCCGCGAACGCCTGCTCGGGCATGGAGTCCATCGTGACCACGTCGACCACGTCCGCGCCCTTGCGATCCGGGTTCGGGTGGATGAGCAGACGCAGCGTCGTGTGCGAGGTCATGGGGGTCCACTCGCGGGCACGACTCATGATCGTCACACCCTTGATGCCGGCGGCGGAGCCGAAGGGGGACGAGGCCGGGAACTCAGCCCCGTCGCACACCAGCAGCAGGTGCGGGTACACGGGGATTTCTTCGCCAAATCGGAAGGCGCCACGCATGGCGATGTCCGTTCCGATCATTTCCGCGAGCTCACCCGGGTCGGTCGAAATCATGCGACCCGGACCCACCGCGTCGCGCACGGTGGAGGAACGGGCCTGGGGCATCCACTTGACCCACTCCCAGTCGCCCAGGCGATCCGCCGAACACAGGACGGCGATCTTGAGCTTGGAGGGGTCGATGAAGCACGCCAGGTGCATCATGATCGCGCGCATCTCGTCGTAGACGGCCTCGCCCTCGCCAGCGACCTCAATATGGCTGAAGTCACCCAGGAAGAGGAACTTACCCACGTTGTCCGTGTGGTCGTGCACGTTGATGAAACGCTCCATCGCCGACAGGCAGACGACGTCCATCTCCGTCATCGGGTCGATCGGGGGACGCTCAAAGATGAGGCCGAGGGGCTGCGTGCCGGACCCGTAGCGGAAAGCGAAGAGGTCGTAGGTGCCGCCCTCGCGTGACCACAGGCGCGAGCCGTTGGCCGCCAGCGTCACCAGCGCGTTGGGGTCGGGGAACACCCAGTTGTAGTAGGCGCGCTGCTTCTTCGCGACCTTGCGCACCGCGTCGCGGGTCTCCGCCAGGTAGGACAGGTATTCGCGGCGCTGCGTCACCACGCGCGTGCGGTACTGGGAGAACTGGCGATACATGTTGAAGCCGACCATGCCCAGCATGGCCACCAGCATGCCGCCGCCCATCAGCATCGAGCGGTTGTTGTTGGCGCCGTTTTGCATGGCCATGAAGATCATGACGCCCGTGGAACCCAGCATGGGCACGACCATCATGAGGACGTTGCCCATCGATGCGGGCTCGGCCTTTTCCGGTGGAATCTGGATAGCGAGGCTGCCGGAGGGCTGCTCCGGAGCCGCGGCACTCCGCCGTTTTCTGCGTGTAACCATGAGGTCTCCTCGCGCTGTGCGCGTAAGTATTCGATGCGACTGCACCCAGTGTAGCTGAGTGGACTTCCAAGTTTTAACCGGCGGTTAGCGTCGGTGCATTACACTGGGCACTGTTGTTTACTTGAGAACGGAGGTTACATGAGCGCCACCATGGTGTCAGTGACTGTTATCGACTCCGATGGCACCTCCGATTTCGCCGCCCCGGAAGGGACGACGGTCGCGGGCCTGTGCGCCATGCTGGAGATAGATCTGTCTCTGCCTTCAGTGCGCGTCTCCTACGCGGACGGGCGTCCCCTCGAGGGGTCCGCCGTCCTCGGACGCGACCTGCCCGCGGGCTCCACGATTGCCCTGTCCAGCCGCGTCCTGTCCGCTCAGCAACTCAACGAGGCCTCGGCCCGCCAGGACAACCAATGGCTGTCTCCCGTCCTCGCCCTCGTCGGCCTCTGCTTCCTGGTCCTGGGCACCGTTTCCGCTCTGTGCCTCCTGCCGATCCTGGGCGACGCTGCCCTTGCGATCTACGAGCACGCTGAGGACGGCCCCCTGTGGGCGAAGACCGTCTCATCCGTCCCCGTGTGGCTGCGCGCAGTCTGCTCGCTCGTCTGCTGCATCGGCTCGATCGCTCCGCTTTTTGTGTCGCGCAAGGTGCGTTCGCGTCCCACTCTGCTGCTCCTGATGCCCGCTCTCGCGGGTTACAGTGCGATCGGCCTGGTGTCGGTAGCCGATATCCACGCGCTGACGATTGCTCCCGTCGTCGGCGTCTGGGTGGCCCTCATCGTGTCCCTGGCCGTCGTGTCCCTGACTGTCACCCCGTCGGCCCTCAGTGCGCTGCTGGCTTGGGTGTGCGCCACAGTGCTCATCACGATCGACGCATTCCCGCTCTTTAGCGTGATTGATATCGCGCCGCTGGCGGTCATGATCGGCGTCTACCTCTTCCTCATGGCCCCCCGTCTGTCGCTCCGCGTGCCCGACACTCAGCTCATCGACGTGTCCGCCGTCCAGACGGTCGCCTCGCGCATCCGTCAGCCTCCCGTCCAAAAGCCCAGCGCTGTTACCGGTGGACGCATGGCCGTCGTCCTGGGGCACACCGAGGCACGCAATACCCTGCTCGTCGTCGCGTCGACCGCGTTCGTCCTCGCCGGAGGCATCCCTCTGGCCCGCACAGTGACGCCCGACCTCGACATGGGACAAGGCATCGCAGGCCTGGTCCTCGTCATCGCCGCGATTATCGTTCTGCTCACCGCGCCGCGAGCGACCCGTACCTACCTCGGTCGAATCCTCCCGCGCCTGACCGCTCTCGCGCTGTTGTGCGCCCTGCTCGTCGGTGACTGGACGAACGCGTTGAAGGGCGTCGACTGGTTCTTCCCGCTCGTTCCCCTGTGCGTCCTCATCGTGATCAGCGTTGTCACGGTCGTCATGACCAGCATCATGGAAACCACGAACAACGCCGCACTCATCGGCACAATCCTCGATTTCGTCCAAAGTTTCTGCACGTTTGCGCTCCTGCCCGCGGCGGTCATGGCCTCGGGTCTCTTCTCGTTCGCTTGGAGGGCGGTCCTGTAATGTCTGACACCACTAAGACTCCGTTCGCGCCCGCCACGCCCTCGCGGCTCGTCGGCGCCTACGTGATTGACCTGCTGGTCCTCGGTGCGCTCCTCGCTGCGACCTGGTTTATCTACTTCACGCCCCTGACCATCACGTTCATCACCGTCGAGGCCGTGATCGCCGCCGGGATCATGCTCGGAGCCTCCGGGCGTACACCCGGCATGGCCGCCATGCGCGTCTGCCTCATCCGCGACGAGGACGATACGCAGACACCGTCCCTCGGAGCCGCAATGGGCTACATCGCCCTCATGGCGCTGCTCCAGATCACGGTCGTTGGTCCCCTCGCCGCTCTCGCCCTCGCCCGCGACGGCCGTACCTGGCTGACGGGGCCCACCCGCACCCGCCTCGTCGACCTGCGCAAGCACGCGGCGCTCGCGGCCGGCCCCGGCGCGGCAGGAATGGCGGG
>NZ_ALCB01000082.1:0-1418 GCF_000282935.1 Actinomyces sp. ICM39 | reverse complement strand
AGGCCTCGGCGATAGCTCGAGCGCATGCGAATGATCGGCATGTTGCGGATACCGTGGGATCGATAGTCGAGGTGAGTTCGAAGAACGGTGGGGACTTCTTCGAAATGGTGAATGCCGTGTGTGGGACGGGGCCCAAGAGGTCCCGAGGTGTGTACGACATGTCCGTGAGCGTGGCTATCCCGTCGCGTACGAGCAGAGTGAGACACGTGGTGGCGAGTTCGAGGGATTGGGTTATGCAGAACGGGACCACGGTGTTTCGTTCACCCTCGTAGGCAATGACGATTCCCCTCTCAGCCTCGCTGAGAATGTAGGTTGTGAAGTCGCGCCTGCTGGTGACAACGATGCTGTCACTGTTGTCTTCGATGAGCTCCGGGGGAAAGTGCTCGCCGAGGAGCGCTAGTGCGTGGCTCCGAAACTCTTCCCACATGACTGGCTCCCTTCGATCAGTTGGGGCCTGCGCCGATTGTGCCATCGAGGCAGGCTCCCCCCCCATCCTACCTACGCGCCGCGTGTTGAAGCGGCGACTGCAATTGCGCGGGCGTATGTAAAATAGTCGCAATCTGCGCTCAGTGTGCTGTCAGTTATGTGTGTCAGATAAAAACCATCGGTATCTTCATCAGCGATGCTGTAGTCGGTGCCCGGCACGGGGCCAAGAAGTTCGTCCGGAGGATAGTGCATATCGACGAGCTTGCCGAGCCCCTCGCGTGCGAGGAGTGTCAGTGCTATGGTCGCCAACTCAATGGAAGGGCTCGTGAAGAACGTACCGACGGTATTGCGTTCTTCGTGGCGGCCGATGGTAAGTCCTCGTGCATTCTCGGTGACGAAAAAGCTTGCCAGACTACGCCTATCGATAAAGACGAGACTGTCACCGTTATCTTTGACCAGATTCGGGGGAAAATACTCGCCGAGGAGCGCTAGTGCGTGGCTATGAAACTGTTCCCACAGCATGTGTTACTTCCGTCTGTCCGTGGGCTTAGCGAAGGGGACGCGTGGCATGCCGAACAGGGCCTGGCAGGCTTCCTTGGTGCTTTCGATGTGGGCGATCTCGAGGAGTCGTTCGGACGAGTGGTTGAGGAACCAAGGAAGATTCGCAGCCGCACGTGATAAGTCATTCGTGACGATTCCCGTGGGTGTCTCCTCGTAAAATAGCTCCCCAGTCTCGAGATTTTGAGACCACTTTGGGGCGGGAGATAGACGCCTGAATGCGATCCCGATGTCTTCCAGGTGCAGGCTCATTCGGAGAAAGTCAAATAATTCCATCGCGAGCCATTGTTTAACTGGGGTGAGATCGTTGGCGCGAACATCAGCTCCCGGATCGTATGATCGCTCGCTTGTGCCGCCGAAATAAAAGCCGTCCTCACGCCAGACATGCATCATAATTTGAGGATCTGGACCGTGGAAATAGACGTGATCCTCGC
>NZ_ALCB01000081.1:0-5658 GCF_000282935.1 Actinomyces sp. ICM39 | reverse complement strand
CCACCGCCCACCGGCACCGCGGCAGCTCCCTCCGGCGCCCTCCACACCGGCGGCGCTTGTCGCTGATCGGTGGCTCGGTTCTGTGCCTTGAAACACGGCCAGGCCCCGCCGCCTAGCAATTTCGCATGCAATTCCCTCGAATGTGTTTCATGGTTTGAAGTCTGATTGTTGGAATTCTGCGGATTCTGCGTTGAGGTGGGGTTGAGCTGAGTTGGAATTGCATGCGAAATTGAGGGAGGGGGCTCGCACAGTGCACCGCCCCTAGCGTTGCGGGGTTTGGGCAGTGGATAATGAGGAGACGGGTGGCAAGCCGTCGACGCCCGTACAACGCCCACCCGCAGTTCCGTCCCGAAAGGACTGACATGCCTCGTCCCGCATCGGCCGTCGTCACCTCCAAGCCCGCGCGCTTCGTCCTGGCCCTGCTGCGCATCGCGGTTGGCTTCATCTTCCTGTGGTCGTTCCTAGATAAGACGTTCGGCCTGCACTATTCGACGGGCCCGTCGCGCGCGTGGATCAACGGCGGCACGCCCGCGCAGAGCTACCTGACGGGTGCGACGACCGGCAAGCCCCTGGCTTCTTTCTTCGAGTCGCTGGCCATGCCCGCCATGGATTGGCTGTTCATGCTGGGCCTCCTGGGTATCGGGCTCGCCTTCCTGCTGGGGATCGGCACGCGCCTCGCGGCAGTTGCGGGCGTCGTCATGCTGGGCTTCATGTATGCGGCGGTCGCCCCGTGGGTGTGGGGCTCCCTCAACCCGGTCGTCAATGAGCACCTGGTCTACGCGCTCGTTCTCATCCTGATCCCGCTGACCAGCGCGGGCGACACACTCGGCCTGGGCGCGTGGTGGAAGGGCCTGGGGCTCGTGAAGAAGCTGCCCTTCCTCATCTGATTCGTTCAACAGTCTCGACGAGGCCGTGGCCGGGTTTCCGGTCGCGGCCTCGCTGTGTTGGCGTCGGCTTTTGTGTTGTAGTTTCCCAACAATCTCGCATGTAATTCCCTCGCACATCTTTCAAACATTGAAATCCAGTCGTTGGTATTGCAATGTTTGTGGCGGTTGTTGAATTGTCAAGAAAACGAATTGCATGCGAAATTTCCTGGGCGAGGCCGGGGTGTGGCCGGGGCGAGGTTGGGGCGTGGCTGGGGCGTGGCTGGGGCGTGGCTGGGGCGTGGCCGGGGTGAGGCCGGGGTGTGAATGGGCAACGGGACGTTGGTCCCCGATGGGTGTCGAAAAAAGACGCGCGTGGCGAGCGGAACTGCTCGCCGCGCGCGTCGCGCTTCTGACACACGTATGACACTAGATATTGTGATCACCGTTCGTATCAAGCACTACATCTAGTGATTGATAGTCGCGTTCCCCTAGATCTAGGGGAGCCTCACGCCGGGCGGAGGGAACCACCACCACCCACAGTGCCACGGCCTCGCCCCACGAGGGCGGAGGGTCCATGACGTGTCGATCATGCGACCGAACAGCAGTACCGGCCGCCCACCGACGCGCAGGGCAAGAGGCATCCGCCGCCCCACACAGTCCCACGACACCACACATCTCCCACCCAGTGCTCAGCAGCCTGCAGCACACAACGGAATCACGACAGGACAAGGACCATGACCGCACCCCGCTACGACGTCGACGCCATCGCAACCGTGCAGGAGTACCTCGACCGCTCAGATTGGCGGGTGAACGCCAATGCGAACCAGGGGTATTCGCTCGGCGGCCTGATCCTGAACTCGGCGGGGAAGATCGTCGCAAACTACTGGCTCGAACACGTCTACACCCCCGAAATCGGCGCCCCGCACCGCGAGGGCGACTACCACATCCACGACCTCGACATGTTCGCCGGCTACTGTGCCGGCTGGTCCCTCAAGCGCCTCATCCAGGAGGGCTTCAACGGCGTGGGCGGCGCGATCGCCTCGGCCCCGCCCAAGCACTTCTCCTCGGCGTGCGGTCAGATCGTCAACTTCCTCGGCACTCTCCAGAACGAATGGGCGGGCGCCCAGGCGTTCTCCTCCTTCGACACCTACATGGCCCCCTTCGTGCGCCTGGACAACATGGAGTATGAGGACGTCGTGCAGTGCATGCAGGAGCTCATCTACAACCTGAACGTGCCCTCGCGCTGGGGCAGCCAGTGCCCGTTCACGAACCTGACCTTCGACTGGACGTGCCCGGACGACCTCGCGGACGAGCACCCCCTCATCGGCGACGAGGTCGTCGACTTCACCTACGGCGAGTTGCAGTGGGAAATGAACCTCATCAACCGCGCCTTCATCGAGGTCATGACGGGCGGCGACGCGGATGGCCGCGTCTTCACGTTCCCGATCCCGACCTACAACATCACCCCCGACTTCGACTGGGAGGGCGAGAACGTCGACGCCCTCTTCGGCATGACCGCGAAGTACGGCCTGCCCTACTTCCAGAACTTCATCAACTCCGACCTGGACCCGCACATGATCCGTTCCATGTGCTGCCGCCTGCAGCTGGACCTGCGCGAGCTCCTCAAGCGCGGCAACGGCCTCTTTGGGTCGGCGGAGCTGACCGGCTCGATCGGCGTGGTCACGCTGAATATGGCGCGCCTCGGCTACCTGTACAAGGGGGACGAGGAAGGCCTCGTCGCGCGCATGGACGAGCTGATCGACCTGGCCTCGAAGTCTCTCGAGATCAAGCGCGAGACCATTCAGTACCACATGGACCACGGCCTGTTCCCCTACTCGCATCGCTACCTGGGCACGCTCGATAACCACTTCTCGACCATCGGCGTCAACGGCATGAACGAGATGGTGCGCAACTTCAGTGACGACGCCTACGACCTGACGGACCCGCGCGGCTTCGACATGTGCGTGCGCATCCTGGACCGCGTGCGCGAGCGCATGGTCCAGCTCCAGGAGGCCACCGGCCACATGTACAACCTGGAGGCGACCCCCGCGGAGGGCACGACCTACCGCTTCGCGAAGGAGGACCGTAAGCGCTTCGCCGACATCATCCAGGCGGGCACGCCCGACGAACCCTACTACACGAACTCCTCGCAGCTTCCCGTGGGCTATACGGATGATCCGTTCCAGGCCCTCGAGGACCAGGAGGTGCTGCAGGGCAAGTACACGGGCGGCACGGTCCTGCACCTGTACATGGGCGAGCGCGTGTCCTCGGGCGAGGCTTGCAAGGAGATGGTGCGCCGCTCGCTGACGGCCTTCAAGGTCCCCTACATCACGATCACGCCGACCTTCTCGATCTGCCCGGTCCACGGCTACCTGGCCGGCGAGCACTTCACCTGTGAGAAGTGCGCGGCCGCCCACCCCCACGCGGAGCCGCAGGCCTGCGAGGTGTGGACGCGCGTCATGGGCTACTTCCGTCCGGTCCAGTCCTTCAACATCGGCAAGAAGGGCGAGTACCACGAGCGTCAGATGTTCTCCGAGAGCGCCGCGGATGCGCACGGTGAGCTCGTCAGCGCGTTCCCTCCCGCGGGGAGCCGCTGACGTGGGCGCCCGTCCCCATGACGACGAGGCCGGGGCGACCCGGGAGGGCACGCTGAGCCTGGGCGTCCCCGGCCTCGTCGGGGGGCGGGCTGCGCGCGAGTGGACGCCGGACGACCTGCAGATCGCCGGCCTCGTGCCGATGTCGACCGTGGACTGGCCGGGGAAATTTGCGGCGTCCCTGTTCCTGCAGGGGTGCCCGTGGGCGTGCCCGTACTGTCACAACAGCGCGATTATCGACCCGCGCATCCCGGGGGTGGTTGCGTGGAGCGCGCTCGAGGATCTGCTGGCGCGCAGGCGTGGCCTCCTCGACGGCGTCGTGTTTTCCGGCGGCGAGGCGACCCGCCAGATCGCGCTCGGTGCGGCGATGGCGCGCGTGCGTGAGCTTGGCTTTGGCGTAGGCCTGCACACCGCGGGTCCCTACCCGCGCCGCCTGGCGGACCTGCTGGGCGCGGGCCTCGTCGACTGGGTGGGCATAGACGTGAAGGCGACCCCGGGAAATTACGAGGCCGTGGCCGGCCGAAGCGGTGCGGGCGAGCGGGCGTGGGAGTCGCTGGGCGTCGTCCTGGCCTGCCCCGAGGTGGACCACGAGGTGCGCCTGACCGTCTACCCGGACGGGCCCGGCGACGGCTTCGAGGTGGCGGTGCGGGCGCGCGAGATGGGGGCGAGGACCTTCGCCCTCCAGCAGGCCCGTGACCTGGGTGCCCCCGACGGTTTTTCCGCGACGAGGCCGGGGTGGGACGACCAGGTACGCTCGCTCGCGCGGGACATCGAAACGCTGGACTTTGACAGGTTTATCTTCCGTGGGGCCTGATAGAGCTTTTGTCAAGTGACAGCGCCGCATGTTGGGAAAAAATATGGTGAAGGTTTCACTTGTGACCACTGATCGCGGTATTGTGTAACAACCTCGTGACCATGAAGTCTGGAGTTTCGATGGCTGAAGAGCTGCACTTCGACGATCCTGCGGCGGCTGCCCAGGACCCGTCGACCGACGCTGAAGCGCTGCGCCAGCTGGCGTATCGCTACCCCGAGCTGCGCCCGGCCGTGGCCGCACATCCGCACGCGTACCGCGGGCTGCTCGACTGGTTGCACCAGTTCAATGACCCGCAGGTCAACGCGGCACTCGAGGCTCGCGACGACTATGACGGCTACATCGACTCCAACGGCTACCTTGTCATGCACGGAGATGTATCCGGCGCGGTCGCCGGCTCATCGATCCGCACCTCCGAATCCGGCATGTACGTGCTCGGCCAGGGTGGCGTGAACTCCTACTCGCAGGTCGAGCGCACGACCCCCTACTCTGCGGTCGTCGGCTCGAATGCGCCCGTCCCGAAGGTGGGCGCGCGCGAGCAGGTGGTCGCCCAGGTGCAGCGTCATTCCATCATGGGTTCGAAGAATGCCCAGGATCCCGAGGCGACCGCCGTCTATCCGAGCGCGTCCTCCGGCTCGTCCTACCCGAGCGCCTCGGGAACCCCCGCGCGCGTTCAACCCACGCCGCAGGCCTACCGGGGTGCTGGCGCGTCCTACCAGGTGCAGTCCACCGCCTCGCAGGGAGCGGCCCCGCAGGAAGTCAAGGAACGTCGAGGCTTCCCGTTCATGGCCGTCATCCTCGGCGTCCTTGCCATCACGGCGGCGGTCCTCCTCGCCTTCGTTATCTACGTGTTCACGCGTGGTTACGAGGGGCCCGCGGCCGGATCGAACCCGAGCTCCTCGTCGTCCTCCGCGTCGGATCCGACCCCGTCGGCAAGTGCCACGACCGAGGAACCCGTGAAGTACCCGGCGCCCGCCGGAGCCATCACCGTTGACGCCTTCTCCTCCCCGTCCGGCAACATCACCTGCTCCTTCACCGCTGACGGCGTCAGCTGCGGCATTGGCGAGTCCGATTGGGCCGAGGACGGCTACGCCTCCTGCTCCGGTAGCAAGGTCGGCGTCCTGAGCGCCTCGAAGGATAAGGCGGGCCAGTCCTGTGAGAGCGCCGCCCCCGCAGGCGGAAACGCGCTCGCATACGGAGCTGCCGCCACCAAGGGCGACTTCGCGTGCCACTCCACGCAGGACGGCATCAGCTGCTGGAATACGAAGACCGGCCAGTCTTTCGCGCTGGCTCGCGGCGGCTGGATGACCGGCACGACCGGCGAGATCGGCCCCGAGAAGTTCACGTGGAACGACTGACCTCACGCGCATAAGGGGGCGGGCCCGAG
>NZ_ALCB01000080.1:0-1426 GCF_000282935.1 Actinomyces sp. ICM39 | reverse complement strand
GGCCCTCGCGTGCGTGGCGCGGCGGGAGCGTGCGCCGCTGGGGTGATGCTCCACAAGCCCTCCAGATTGTTTGACAGTTACTCACTGACTTTAGCGTAAATACGCGGAAACGCGCGGGTGAGCTTGCTCGCTCGTCCGCGCGTTTCCGCGTGTTAGGTGGCCGGTGGAGGCCACGTGAAGGGGGTGCTTACTGCTTGCCGCGTTCCTCGAGCATCTTCCTCAGGGCAGCGGTGCGGCCGGCGTCGACCTCCTCCTCGGAGATCTGCTCGGCGTCCGTCAGCAGGTCCGGAGTGGTGGCGGGCGCCTCGGGGGCGACGGGCGAGGCCTCGGCGGGGGCGCCGGACTCAGCGGAAGACGAAGCGGACTCAGCCCCGGCCTCGTCCCCGGAATCAGCGGGAGCCAGCGCGCCAGCGGCGGCGCCGTCGATCTCCTGCGGCTCCTCGTCGTTGCGCTTGCGGGAGCGCAGCCAGAGGATGCCGGCGACGAGGAGGATGACGGCGACGGACGCGAGGACGGCGATCATCCACGGCTTCATGACGGAGCCCTTGACCTGCGCGGCTTCGGCGGCGACGGCTGCCTCGTCCATGGGGACGCGCTCGCCGGTCACGAGGAGGCGGTGCGTGTTGACGCCGTAGGGCGTACAGGTGATGAGGGTGGCCAGATCCTTGCCCTCGACCTTGTTGAGGGACTCGGTCTCGTGGGGCAGGACGACGCGGATGTCGGTGACCTGGTACTTGAGGTGGCGTCCGGCGGTCTCGATGTAGAAGTAGTCGCCCATCTTGACGCTGGTCAGCTGGTCGAACATGGTCGCGTTACCCAGGCCGGTGTGGCCGGTGAGGACCGTGTGCGTGGATTCGCCGCCGACGGGCAGGGCGGTGCCGAAGAGGTGGCCGACGCCCTTGTCGAGCGTCGCGGTGTCGGTGCCGTGGTAGATCGGCAGGTTGACGTCGATCGAGGGGATCTTGATGGTCGCCATGACGTCGTTGAGGTTGAGCTGGCTCAGGTAGTCCTGGTATTGCGCGGTACCGGGGCGCTGGGCGTCCAGCCAGGGGTCGAGGATCGGCGACTCGGAGGCCTTGAGGTTGTATTCGTCGGCGCGGCGCAGGGACTCTGCGACGGCGTCGGGGCCGGCCTGCTCGGCGACGGCGCTGAATTCGGAGGCGATGCGTTCCTGGCGCTGGTTGTTGTACTGGGTCGCGAAGACGGGGTACAGGAGGACCAGGATGCCGGCCAGCAGCAGGATCGGGGGCGCGATCGTCAGGAGACGCCACTTGAGGGGTGTCTTCTTCTTGTCGGGCGCTTGGGTGCTCACGCTTTCTCCGTTCATTGCCGAGGCCGTGGAAGTTTGTCTGGTTACAGGGTAGTACCGCTGGGGGCGGTTGCGGGCAACGCAAGGGGGGTGTGGACCCGCGGGTCCACACCCCCC
>NZ_ALCB01000079.1:0-20772 GCF_000282935.1 Actinomyces sp. ICM39 | reverse complement strand
CCGCCCACCGGCACACACAGCGGCCAGGTTGGGCGGGCCCTGTGGCATGCACAGTGCGCAGGTCCGGCGAGGCGGACCTGCGGTATGCAGAGCGGCTGGGCCCTGCGGTACGAACAGCAGCCGCGGCCTCGTCAGTCGGAGGTAGGCAGATCCAGGGATTCGACGGCAGACTCGAGGGAGGAGGTTGCTTCCTCATCCTCGTCCGTGTCGGCTGTTTCCTCAATCTTGCGCGGCAGGACGCCGGTGGACGTGGCCTCGTCGTCCGGTGAAGCGATGGGGATGCGCTTCTTGATAGAGCGGCGCTTGATGATTAGTGTGCCGGTTGTCGTCGTGGAGTCCTCCACGACCTCGTCGGTGTCGTCCGTGTCCTCGGGTTCCTCGGCGTCCTCGGCCTGGGCGGCCTGGCACAGCTGGGCTTTCTCGCGCTCGAGGCGGCTCAGCTCGACCTCGAGGTTTGCGCGGGCGGTGTCCTCCCACGCGGAGCCGAGGGGGGACTGGTAGATCGTCTCGTAGCTCAGGAGCTTCTTCACGAGCGCCATGCGCGCCTTGGTGAACTGCAGGTCGTCGAGCTCGCTGAGCTCGGCGCGTAGGGATGTGCGCAGCTTCTTGTAGTCCTGGGGGCTACAGGCCAGGCCCGCCAGATCGGCGTCGACGAGCACCTGCGCGTCGAAGTCCGTGCGCGGCGCGCGGTGGCGTGTCAGGAAGGCAATGAGTTCGTCGATGCGTGCGACGACATCCTCGGGCACGCCGAGGTTGGTGAGGCGGTTGTGCGCGTGGTCGATGCATCGGGTGGCGGCGAAGTTCGCCTGGAACCCGCCAAGCTTGATCTCGAGCGCCTTGTTGAGGAAGGCGCCGTGGTACCACGCGGCGACGCGCAGGATGTCGGGATCGTGCGCGGACGACGAGATTTCATCGATGTGGGTGAGCGTGTTCATGAGCCGACGCAGGTTGTGCATCTGGCGTTCGGGCGCGCTCCAGCGTTCCGCGAGGTCGACGCTCTCTTTTTCGAGGTCGGACTGGGTCGCGGTTGCGCCGATTTGCTGCATGGCGTCAACGAAAGACGTCAGCAGCCACTGAGGTGCTTGAGCACCCATGGGCCACTCTCCTTGCTGAGGAATACCCGAGCCATGCTAGTGCGCTTTTGAGCGAAGGTCACGTTCGTTGGTAAAAAATCGGGGAAAATCCCGATGGATTTCGTGAAACTGTCAGGGGAGAAATGGCGAAAACTGAGCGAAAAAGCCGTGTGTGCTGACCGGTACGTTACGTCTTTCACGCTGTGGGGAGTTCGATGCGAACGGTGAGGCCGCCGCCTTTTGTTTTGGTGAGCGATGCGTTGCCCTTGTGAGCTGCGAGGATGCCGGAGACGATCGCGAGGCCGAGGCCGGAGCCGCCGGATTTTCGGTTGCGTGAGGTATCCGCACGGTAGAAGCGTTCGAAGACGCGTCCGCGGTCAGTTTCATCGATGCCGGGTCCGTGGTCGCGCAGTTCGACGATGGCGGTGTCGCCGCTGCGTCCGAGGGCGATTTCGACGGGGGAGCCTTCGGGGGTGTAGCGCACGATGTTGCCGATGAGGTTGGTGAAGACCTGCGAGATGCGGTCGCGGTCGCCGGGGACGATGAGGGTCATCGGGGGAGTGCGGCTGTTGATGCCGGTGAGCCCAACCGTGCGCGTGGGGTCAAGGGCTTGGAGGTCGAAGACGGCGTTATCGGCGAGCTTGACGAGGTCGATGTCGGTGATCTCGAGGGGGCGGCCTTCGTCGAGGCGGGCGAGGGTGAGGAGGTCTTCGACGAGCGTGGCCATGCGTGAGGATTCGGAAGCGATGCGCCCCATGACTTCCTCGATGCGCTCGGTGGGTACGCCGCCCATGGCGTAGAGCTCGCAGTAGCCGGAGATGGCTGCGAGAGGAGTGCGTAGCTCGTGGGAGGCGTCGGAGACGAATCGTTTGATCTTTTGTTCCGATGCCTGGCGGGCTTCGAAGGATTGCTCGACCTGGGTGAGCATGGCGTTGAGGGAGAGCGAGAGCGAGCCGACCTCGGTCGTGGGAGGGTGTGGGGTGACGCGTTTGGTGAGGTCACCGGCGGCGATCTTTCCGGCGGTGGATTCGATGGAACGCAGGGGGAGGAGTGCGCGGCGTACGAGGACGCGCCCGGTCCAGCCCCCGATGAGGACGATGATGATGCCGGCGACCGAGAAGTACGAGGCCGTGGTGCGCAGGGTGTGCTGCATGTCCGACAGGGGCAGGGCGATCGTCATGTATCCGGAGAACTGGCCGGAGTCCTGCTCGTACAGGGGGACGACGAGGGCGCGCCAGCCGAGGCCGGCCTTGGAAGAGGAGACGGTGACCGGGATGGTACGGAAGGAGGAGACGGGCGCGGAGCTCATGTCGACGAGTTCGGGCAGCTGGGGCTTGCCCGAGGCCTTGAGTGTGTCCTCGGAGTAGAAGTAGCGGTCGCCCCCGTCGGTGTTATGGATATGGATGTAGTAGAGGGTGGGGATGCCGCCCTGGCCGTCGGCGGAGAACGTCGCCGCCGATCCGGAGATCTGCAGCGTGTGGGCGGTCGCGACGAGCTGGTCGTCGATCTGAGAGGTGAGGTGGCGCTGGAGGAGGCCGATCATGACTGTGCCGGACAGGGACAGTCCGATGGCCAGGAGTAGCGTGATCAGCGTGACGAGCTGCGCGGATAGCGGCTTGGAGTCCCACCATGCCTCGATGCGTTGAGCCAGGCCGGGGCGCACGTCAGTCCTCAGCGCGCAGGATGTAGCCGACCCCGCGCTTGGTGTGGATCAGCTCTCCGGAGGCCCCCTCGACGGCGAGCTTTCGCCGCAGGTAGGAGATGTAGGACTCGACGATGGCGACTTCGCCGTCCCAGTCGTATTCCCACACGTGGTCGAGGATCTGCATCTTGGAGACGACGCGCCCCGCGTTGATGACGAGGTAGCGCAGGAGCTTGAACTCGGTGGGGGACAGGTCGATGGGGATGCCGGCGCGCGTGACTTCGTGGGCGTCCTCGTCGATGACGAGGTCTCCGACGCGCAGGAATGCGTCGTCTTCTTCGGAGCCCATGGTGCGGCGCAGGATGGCGCGGATGCGGGCGACCACCTCTTCGAGGCCGAAGGGCTTGGTGACGTAGTCGTCGCCGCCGACGGTCAGGCCCTGGATCTTGTCGCGCATGTCGTCGCGCGCGGTGAGGAAGAGGACCGGGGTGGTGATGCCGGCGTCGCGCAGGCGCCTGGTGACGGTGAAGCCGTCCATGTCGGGGAGCATGACGTCGAGGACGATGAGATCGGGGCGCGAGGTCTGGGCTTCGTGAAATGCGCCGCTGCCGTCCTCGGCGGTGACGACGTCGAAGCCTGCGAAGCGCAGGGAGGAGGCGAGGAGGTCGCGGATGTTGGGCTCATCGTCGACGACGAGCAGTTTTGCTTCGGTTCCCGGGGTACTCATACGACTAGTGTCGCCCATGTGTCTGAATGTTTCCTGTGAGGTAGGTGGGAGTGATGGTGCTGCTTCTGTTTGCTTCGTCACCTCGGTTGGTCGCGCAGCGATAAAGGATAAGAAAAGGCGCGGAAAAGATGTGCAAGAATTGAAGCATGTCATCTCAGAACGCAGCAGACGTCATGTCTCCCGACGGCGTCGACTTCCAGCACGTGTCCCCCAAGCTCGCGACCCTGCGCCTCGGTAACGCCCTCGCGCTGTGCGGTGCTCTGTGTGGCGCGATCTCCGCCCTCGTCCTCATCGTCGACATCCCGGCGCTGTGGTGGCTCATGCTCGTGCCCGCCGCCATCGCACTCTTCTGTCTGTGGCTCGTGCCCGCCCAGGTGCGCGCCCTGCGCTACGCACTGGCCGATACGGACTTCGTGATCCGTCGCGGCGTCTTCAGTCGCTCGCTGACCCTCGTGCCCTACGGCCGCATCCAGTACGTCGACATCTACCAGGGCCCCGTGCTGCGCCTGCTCGGCATCTCGACGATCAAGCTGTCGACCGCGAGCGCGAAGACTGACGCGACGCTGAGCGGCGTGCCTGTCGCGGATGCGGCGCGTCTGCGGGACGTCCTGGCGGAGCGTGGTTCGGCGGAGCTGATGGGCCTATGAGCACGGACCTCTCCTCCGACGGCATCGCCCCCGAGGACTGGAAGCCGCTTCACCCGCTCACCTACGTTCCCCGCGTCGCGGGAAGTGTCGCGGGTATCGTGGGCGCGGTGTCCCTGAGCAACGCCTCTGCGATCGGGCGCATGCTCAACGGTGAGACGCCCGCGTGGCTCGCAACCACCGGCATCTTCCTCGGTCTTGTGATGATTGCGGGCGTTGTTCTCGCCATCGCGGGCGCGTACTGCTACCTGTCGTGGACGAAGACCCGCTACGCGGTGAGTAACACGGCGATTTGGTATCGCGCCGGCATCCTCCAGCGCACTCAGCGTCACGCGCGGCTGTCGCGCATCCAGACGATTAACGTGTCCTACTCGCTCGTGGGGCGCATCCTGGGTCTGGGCTATCTGGACATTGAGGTCGCTGGCGGCACGGATTCGAGCATCAAGCTCGGTCTGCTTAATTCTCGTCGCCTCGAGGAGCTGCGAGCCCTCCTCCTCGCGCTCGCTTCGGGTGCGATCGACGAGGTCGTGGATCCTTCCGCGGATTCCGTGGCCGCGACGCTGGGGACCCGCACGGGGGCCTCCCCGCTCGAGGCACCCGCGCGTCCCGTCTTCAAGGTCGGCTTTGTCAAGCTCCTGGCCTCCATGCTGGCGACCATCGACAATGTGATCGCCCTGTTCTTCGGTATCTTCCTCCTAGTCCTCAACGGCTTCCTCGTGGGTGTCGTTGGGGTGACGTCGATCATGAGTTTCCTGGGCATCCTGGCGGGCGCGTTCAGCCTCCTGGCGGGCGTCTGGGCGCGTTTCGATCGAGAGTTTGGCTTCACCGCGGCGATCGCGGCCGACGGCGTACGCATTAACCGTGGCCTGACGGCTCGCCGTCACGTGACGATCCCGCCGGGGCGAATCCACGCCATCGAGGTGACGCAGCCGCTGATCTGGCGGCTGTTTGGCTGGTATCGCGTGGAGATTGCGCAGGCCGGCAACGCGTCCCACACGAAGGACGAGAAGAACAAGGGAATGCAGGTCGACGTGGCCTCCGACGTGCTGCTTCCCGTTGGAAGCCGCGTGGAGGTCATCCAGGCGATCGCGATGGCGATCCCGGACCTGGGGACCGATGATCCTGACGGCTTCCTTGAGTCCCTTCGCGTGGGTACGGGCGAGGACCGCTGGATGACACCGATCCCGCCCAGCGCGAGGATTCTGGATCCTCTCGTGTACAAGCGCCGAGCCTTCGGCCTGACCGATGCCGTGTTTGCGATCCGCGACGGCTTCTTCAACCGGCGCTTCTCGATCATCCCTCTGACACGCATCCAGTCGGTGTCGCTGCATCAGGGGCCCATTCAGCGCTGGCGCCGCGTCGCCTCGGTGCGCGCCGAGCTGGTCCCCGGACCGGTGGCATCCATGGCCGAGCACGTCGAGGCGGGCCGCTCTCTGGGGCTGTGGGCGCAGCTGTCGCAGGCCTCGAAGGTCCGCCGCGAGGCCGAAGCTCCCGAGCGCTGGCTCTCTCGCGTCACCGAGATCGTCGAGGCGACCTCGCAGCGTGCGGAGGGCGACAAGTAGCCCGATGATCGGTGACAATGGAGGCATGAGTACCCCCGGACGCCTCGGAATCGGCATCATCGGCATGGGCCACGTCGGTCCCGTCATCGGCTCTGCGCTGCGCGCGGTCGGGCATCAGATCGTCGCTGTTTCCGCGTCGTCGGATGCCTCGCGTGAGCGCGCTGACGCGATGCTCCCCGGCGTGCCGATCGCCACACCCGAGGAGGTCGTGCGACGCTCCGAGGTAGTCATCGTGGCCGTCCCCGATGACCAGATTGGCCCCCTTGTGAGCGGCCTGGCCGATCTGGGCGCCTGGCAGAGTGGGCACATCGTCATTCACCTGTCGGGTGCCTCCGGCGTGGGGCTGCTCGGCGCCGCCGCGGGAGCGGGGGCGATCCCGCTCGCCATCCACCCGGCGATGACGTTCACCGGCACCAGCGTCGACGTGGCGCGCCTCGTGGGCACGCCCTTCGCGGTGACGGCTGCGGCGCCCTTCCTGCCGATCGCCCAGGCCCTCGTCGTGGAAATGGGCGGTGAGCCCGTCGTCGTCGCCGAGGAGGACCGCCCCCTCTACCACGCGGGCCTCGCCCACGGCGCCAACTTCATCGCCGGTATCACCGTGCAGACGACGCGGATTCTCGCTGAGGCCGGCATTGAGAACCCCGCCCTGTACGTGCGTCCCCTCCTCGAGGCCGCCCTCGACCGGGCCCTCACCGAGGGGGTTGCGGGCATCTCTGGGCCCGCCGCCCGCGGGGATGCGGGAACGATCGCCGCGCACGCTCGCAGCCTGGGGGCCAGGGAAGGTCTCTCGGGGGAACACGACACCTACGCGGACATGACCCGTGCACTGACCCGCCTGCTGCGCGACGCGCGTCTCCTCGACGAACGGGCCGCCACCAGCATCGAGGCCGCCCTCCTCGACCCGGGCGCCTGATACCCACACACCCAACGAGCCCAAAACGCGGGAGAGAGAACACGCGCAACCCCGGCCTCGTCGCAAAACGCGAGGCGTGAGGAAAGCGACTCGATGACGCACCGGCGGGCCGAAGTTGCAACAATAGAACTATGACTCACCGTCCTGTCCTGACCCACACGCGTGCCGAGTTGGCCGATGCGCTGTCGCGCCTGCCCGGCACGAAGGCCCTCGTGATGACCATGGGTGCCCTCCACTCCGGGCACCTGCAGCTCGTGCGCGAAGCCCGCGAACTGGCCGATCACGTGATCGTCACGATCTTCGTCAACCCGACGCAGTTCGCGCCCGGCGAGGACTTCGACGCCTACCCGCGCACCCTGGATGCGGACATGGACGCGCTCGAGACGGTGGGGGCAGACCTTGTGTGGGCGCCCGCGCCCCAGGACGTGTACCCCACGCCCGCGACCGTGACAATCGACCCGGGCCCCATCGCGCGCGTCCTCGAGGGCAAGACGCGCCCCACGCACTTCGCGGGCGTCGCGCTCGTGTGCACCAAGGTCGTCAACCTTGTGCGCCCCGACGTGGCCCTGTACGGACAGAAGGACGCCCAGCAGCTGGCCGTCCTGCGTACCGTTTTCTCCCAGCTGGACATCCCCGTGCGCGTCCACCCCGTGCCGATCGTGCGCGCCGAGGATGGGGTCGCCCTGTCCAGCCGCAACCAGTACCTGAGCGACGATGAGCGTATCCGCGCCCGTGCCCTCTCGCGTGCGCTTCGTCGCGGCGCCGAGGTCGCCGAGGCCGGGGCGCAGCCCGCGCAGATCGTCGCCGAGTGCCGCTCGGTGATCGACGCCGAGGGCGGCATTGATCTGGACTACATCGCGCTCGTGGACGCGGGGACTTTCGAGATCCTCGCTGGCACCGAGTCCGTGCCCGTCGGCGAGGACACTGCCGCGCCCACGATCCTGTCCGACGGCTCGCGTGAGGGACGTATCCTCATCGCCGCCAAGGTGGGCACGACGCGCCTCATCGACAACATGGAGGTGCCGCTGCGCGACGCCTCCGGTCCTGCCGGCCGTCTCGCCGAACGCGCGGGGGACCTCGCATGATGGAAATGACACGCGAGATGGCCATCGGCAAGATCCATCGCGCCGTCGTCACCGGCGCCGACCTGCACTACGTCGGCTCGATCACGGTGGACGAGGACCTGCTGGACGCCGCGAACATCGTGCCCGGGCAGAAGGTCGACATCGTCGACGTCAACAACGGCGAGCGCCTCTCGACCTACACGATCGCGGGCGAGCGAGGCAGCGGCACGATTCAGCTCAACGGGGCGGCCGCCCACAAGGTGACCGTCGGCGACCTCGTCATCATCATGGCCTACGCCCAGGTGCCCGAATCTCTCGTGCGTCAGGTGAAGCCGTCCGTCGTTTTTGTCGACGAGGCCAACAAGATCATCAGTGCAGGTGACCACGCGGGAACCGTCCCCGAGGACTCGCCCCGTGCCCGCGAGCTGGGGCTGAAGAGCTCCGGCGTCTGATTGACGCGTCGGCAGGAGCGTCCACTCAGCTGAGTGGACGCTCCCTTGTTTTGCTCAGTTTCGTGCACCTTTGGTCGTGTGACGGCACGCGATGTTCACAATTGTCCATACCTTGTCTTCGCCCGGCGCTGATACGCCCGTCACACCTATCCTCGAAGAACCGAACGAAAGGAAGGTGGGGCATGAGCAAGCGAGCGTCTCGCACGCGCCACGCACTCATCGGATACGCGTTCCTGTCGCCCGCCCTCATCGGCGTCCTCATCTTCATGGTTGTGCCCATCGGCGTCATCATGTGGGTGAGCCTGTACCGGTGGGACCTCATCGGAGATACGCGATACGTGGGCCTGGCCAACGTCACGAACGTGCTGAGCGACCCGGCCTTCCTGTCGTCCCTGCGCACGACGATTCTCTTCGTCCTCCTCGTCGTCCCCATCCAGATCATCCTGGGCCTCCTCCTTGCGAACCTGCTGACGAAGGGCGTGCGAGGGACCGTCGTCTATCGCACGCTCATCGTCATCCCGTGGATCGCGCCTCCGCTGGCCCTCGGCGTTGTGTGGTCGTGGATCTTCGCCCCCACCGGTGGTCTTCTTTCCGCGCTGGCGGGCACGCGACTAGAAATTCTCGTATCGCCCACCTGGGCCCTACCAGCGGCGGCTTTCGTCGTCGTCTGGTCGAACGTGGGGTACACGGCGCTCTTCTTCATCGCCGGATTGCTCGCGATCCCGCGCGAGCTCACCGAGGCCGCGACCGTGGATGGGGCCTCCTCTGCGCAGGTGTTCTGGCACATCAAGATGCCCCTCCTGCGCCCGACCTTCTTCTTCGTCTCGGTCACCTCCGTGATCTCGGTCTTCAACGTTTTCGACCAGATCTACGCCCTGACCAAGGGAGGCCCATCCGGCTCCACCGAGGTCCTCGCCTACCTGATCTACAAGGAGGCCTTCGAGACCGGAAACGTCGGCCGCGCCGCAGTCATGGCGTGCGTGATGATGCTGCTCCTCATGGGATTGACGCTGGCCCAGAACCTGTACTTCCGGAAGAGGACCACGTATGAGCTCGTCTAAGTCGCACTCGCGTCGGCCCTGGTGGTCGACCCTGGGGATCTACGCGGGGCTGTCGCTGGCCGCGTTCATCATGGTCGTCCCGCTCCTCTTCAGCTTTGTCACGGCCTTTAAATCGCCGCAGGACTTCGCCTCGCACTCGCCCTTCGCGCTGCCTTCCCCGCCCTCCCTGGCCTCGTTCCAGGCGATCCTGACGGGACGGGTCAACTTCGGCGATGCGATCATCACGACGCTTCTCATGGTCGTGGTGATGGTCGTCGGGCAGCTGGTGTCCTCCGTGCTGGCCGCCTACGCGTTCGCCCGCATCGAGTTCCCGGGGCGCGAGGTCATCTTCTGGCTCTTCCTGGGCACCATGATGATTCCGGCGTCGGTCCTCGTTATCCCGCTGTACCTCATGATGGCGAAAATGGGG
Source organism: Actinomyces sp. ICM39 (assembly GCF_000282935.1). Taxonomy (NCBI): domain Bacteria; kingdom Bacillati; phylum Actinomycetota; class Actinomycetes; order Actinomycetales; family Actinomycetaceae; genus Actinomyces; species Actinomyces sp. ICM39. The sequence continues at coordinate 11,225 of NZ_ALCB01000079.1, read as the reverse complement.
CTCAACAACACCTTCTGGGGCATTGTCCTCCCCTTCGTGTTTGCCTCGCCCTACGCGGTGTTCCTGCTGCGTCAGTCGTTCCGTCAGATCCCCCAGGAAATCATCGACGCGGCGACCATGGACGGCGCCGGGCAGATGCGCATCCTCTTCTCCATCGTCGTTCCCGTGTCGAAGCCGATCATTTCGACGCTCGTGCTCATCACGGTTGTGAGCCAGTGGAACTCATTCATGTGGCCGCGGATCATTGCCGCGACCAGGCCACGCGTCCTCACGGTTGCGACGGCTGCTCTGCAGAGCCAGTACAACGCGAATTGGACGTACGTCATGGCGGCGACGACCATCGCGCTCGTGCCGCTGATCGCTCTGTTCATTGTCTTTCAACGACACATCGTTGAATCGATTGCCCTGACGGGCATCAAGTAACAACACAACCCATCACAACTGGAGGTCTTCATGAAAAGGCGTTTTGTTACCGCTACCGCTCTGATTGGTGCCGCGTCGATGCTGATGGCCGCCTGCTCGCAGGGTGGCAGCGCGTCGAGCGAGGCGGGCACGTCCCTGACCCTGCGTCTGTGGGATGATCAGGCTGCCCAGGCGTACGAGGCGGCGCTCCCCGCGTTCACCGAGGAAACGGGGATCACGGTCAATGTCGAGGTCGTCCCGTGGTCGGACTACTTCACGGGCCTGCGTTCCGAGCTCGCCGCGGGTACCGGACCGGACGTCTTCTGGTCCAACACGAACAACTACACGGAGTACGCCCGCGGCGGCAAGATCGTCAACATCGACGAGGAGTTCCCCGCCTCCGAGCGCGACGGCTGGCTTCAGGGTGCCATCGATCAGTACACGGTTGATGGAAAGCTCTACGGCGTCCCGGTCCTCACCGACCCGTCGATCGCGGTGTACTACAACAAGTCGCTGCTGGACGCGGCCGGCGTGAGCATCGATGACCTGCAGAACCTGTCGTGGGACCCGAGCGCCTCCACCGACTCTCTGCGGGAGATCACCCGCAAGCTGACGCTGGACTCGTCGGGCCGCAACGCGGCTGACCCCGCTTTCGACGCGGACCATATCGTCCAGTACGGATACAACGCTGCGCTCGATGGTCAGGCCATGTTCATTCCGTACCTGGGTTCTGCCGGCGCCACCCTGCAGGATGAGAGCGGTCGCTTTACGTTTGCGAGCCCCGAGGGCGACGCCGCGGTCGGCTACCTGGTGGACCTGATCAACAAGGAGCACGTGGCCCCCTCGGCGGCCGACACGAACGACAACGGCGACTTCAGCCGCGACCAGTTCCTGCAGGGCAAGATCGCTCTGTTCCAGTCCGGTTCCTACAACCTGGCGAACGTGGCCGAGGGCGCTTCCTTCGAGTGGGGCCTGGCTCCCCAGCCGAAGGGTCCCGCCGGTGCCGTGACGGTCGGTAACTCCGTCGTCGCCGCCGGTTCGACGGCGAGTGCGAACCCCGAGGCTCAGCACAAGCTGCTGGCGTGGCTGGCTGGTAAGGACGGCGGTGCCGCACTGGGCAAGACGGGCGCCGGCTTCCCCGCGAACGAGCAGGCCCAGGCGACGTGGACCGCCTACTGGTCGGACAAGGGCGTCGACACTTCGGTGATGGCGAAGACTCCTTCGGGCACGATCATGGCTCCCTTCGGTGCGAAGCTGGGCGCGGCAATGGACGCGTACAACGGCGTGCTCAAGGAGGTTTTCCTGGGACGCACCGGCGTGCATGAGGGCGTCCAGGCTGCTCAGGACGCCGCCAACGCGGCGATTGATCAGTAGTCGTCACAGATTTGCGATAGGCGCCGGCGGGACAGGTTCTCGCCGGCGCCTCAATAAGGAGTACACGAATGGATACCGTGCTGGGCATTTACGCTCACCCCGATGATGCGGACGTGGATGCGGGCGGGACGCTCGCTCGCTTCGTGCGCGAAGGATCGAGGGTCGTCGTCGCAGTCGTCACAGACGGTGATGCGGGAGGTTCCGACCAGGATCTGCATCAGCAGATGGGGGAGTTGCGTCGCGACGAACAGCGCCGCGCGTGCGAGCAACTGGGCGTGACGGAACTCGTCTTCTTCGACGGCTACCCCGACGGCATGGTGATCCCATCCCACGGCCTCGTGCGCGATATCGTCGCCCTCATTCGGCGCGTGAAGCCGAACCTGATCCTCACCCTCTCACCCGAATACAACTGGTCGTCCATCTACGCCAATCACCCGGACCACCGGGCCGTGGGCGCCGCGGTCACAGACGCCGTCTACCCGGCCGCGCGCAACCCCTTCGCGTTCCCCGAGCTGCTCGACGAGGGCCTGGAACCCCACGTCGTCGAAGAAGTGTGGTTCCAGGGCGGCCCGTCGACGAACCATGTCGTCGAGCTGGACCGGGCAGACATCGATGCCAAGGTCAGGGCAGTGCGGGAGCACGTCACCCAATTCGACGACCTCGACCGGATGGAGTCATGGATCCGACAGGGCACCCGCGACGCGGGACACCCCCACGGCTACGCGGGGGGAGAAGAATTCTTCCGCTGGGACACCCGCGGGTGATCTCCCGACACCCGACGTGCCCCTGAGACTGTGCCCCCGCCTCGTCCGTACGAGGCAGGGGCACAGTGCGTTGACGGGCGCCGGGAAGACGGCGCGCAGCGCGGGACGGGCGCCCCTCAGTCGAAGGCTGCCGCGATCAGCGGGTTTGTACGGATCGCCTGGTCGAGCACGTCGCGCGCGACGTTGACCGAGTCGACCAGGGGGTGCAGCGCCAGCGCCTGCCACGCGAGGCTGCGGTCGCGCTCGCGGGCAGCGTCGATGACGAGGTTCTCACAGGCCTTCACGGATTGGACGAGGCCGAGAGCGGCCCCTTCCAAGGGAGCGACCGGAATCGGATGGACGCCGGAGGCGTCGACATCGCAGGGAACCTCGACGACGTCCGTGTCGCGCAGCGTCGGAATCGAGGAGAATCCGCCGTCGCCGTTACCGACGTTGAGGATCATGCGCGCAGGAGTATTCGTAGCGAGCGCGTTCATGAGGTCGAGGGCCACCTTCTGGTAGCCGCCGCCCGCGATGTCCTCGGCCCGCCGTCCGGAACGCTCGTCGACGTCGCGGGCCTCGGCCATGTAGGTCGCCTCCCGGTCGGCGAGCGCATCGATCCACGTCCGTCCCGCCTGCTCGGGGCCCGCGAGGACGGCGTTGTAGAAGGCTTCCTGCTGATCGCGCAGGTACTCGCCGCGTGTTTGGTCCTGGTGGATGCGGGCCATGGCTTCGCGGTGGCAGTAGTAGTAGAAGAGGTATTCGTTGGGCAGGGCGCCCAGCGCGCGAATCCAGTCCGTCCCGATGGCGCGCGATTCTTCCATGGAGGCCAAGGCCTCGTCGTCGGCGAAGAGGCGCGGGAGGATGTCGCGGCCGTCGACTGAGAGCGAGCGCAGCCAGCCGAGGTGGTTGAGGCCCACGTAGTCGAAGGACGCGTCGGTGCGCTCCTCCTCGGGAACGCCCAGGGCGTTCAGCGTCCGGTTGACGAGCCCGATGGGGGTGTCGCAGATGCCGATGACGCGCTCGCCGAGCACGGAACGCATCGCTTGGGTGATGATCCCGGCCGGGTTCGTGAAGTTGATGAGCCAGGCGTTCGGGCACTGGCGCTTCGCAGCGCGCGCCAGCTCGAGTGCCGGTCCGAGCGAGCGGAACGCGTAGCAGTAGCCGCCCACGCCAACGGTCTCCTGCCCCAACAAGCCGTTGTCGAGGCCGCAGTGTTCGTCGAGGACCCGTCCGCAGGTGCCGCCCACGCGCATCGCGGAGAAGACGAAGTCGGCTCCGGGAAGGGCCTCGTTGATGTCCGTCGTCGCGCGGACGGTGGGGGAGTGCGGGAAATTCAGCGAGGACAGTACGGCCATCATCGCGTCGAGCCTGCGTACGTCGGTGTCGTACAGGACGACGCGGTCGACGTCGAGGGATGCGTAGGCTCCCTGCCCCGCCCGTGAGCGGGCCAAGACGTCGATCATCGCGGGGACCCGGAAGCCCCCTCCTCCGACGATGGTGAGCTGCATGGCGGGCATCCTCTCTGGATACGTATAGTGGTGGCTCAGTGACATATTGTAGTCGCGCTCACGTCTAGGAGGACCCGTGGCATCTCAAGTACCCGCCGCATCTCAGTTCGCGGTGTACGGTCCGACGTTCCTTGACGTCGTCATGGGGCCCCTCGACGGGCCTCCGGTTCCCGGCCGCGAGGCCTGGGTGGAGGGAGCTCTCATGTGCGCGGGCGGCGCGGCGAATCAGGCGATTGCGCTTGCTCGTCTGGGCGCGCCCGTGCGCCTGCACTCTCGAGTGGGCGTCGATCAGATGGGTCAGTTCGTGGACGAGATGCTCGCGTGCGAGGGCGTGGACACCTCCTCGTGTGAGCGCGTGGGCGATCAAAACGTCACTGTCTCCCTCTTTTTCGACGGCGATCGGGCAATGACCACGCGCGGGACGACCGCGCTGCCCCGCTTGGGAGGCGACGCGCCGGCGTGCCTGCTCGCGGACGTGCGGGGAATCAGCGCGAACAGTGAGGTCGTGTCCTCCTGGCGCGAGCGCGGGACCTGGGTGCTGGCGGACACGGCCTGGGACGAGGCCGGGGCCTGGGATCCGGTGGGCCTGGAGGCCTTGCGCGTGGCTGACGTGTGCACGCCCAACGAGGAGGAGGCGCTCGCCTACGCGCGCACCGACAGCGTGGAGGACGCCGCGCGGTGGTTCGCGTCGTTTGGCTGTGATTGCGTGGTCACCTGCGGCAAGAATGGCGTGATCGCGTGCGTCGATGGACGGATCCTGCGCGTGCCAGCGCCCGCGGTGAACGCGGTGGATACGACGGGTGCGGGGGACGTCTTTTCGGCTGCGCTGGCCTGGGCGCGCCAAGCGCGCCGCATGTCGTGGCCCGAGGCGCTCGCCCTCGCCTGTGCGGCTGCCGCACACTCCACGCAGGGGATCGGCGGATCCTCGTCGGCACCCTACGCGGCCGACCTCCCGGGTGCGTGAGGAGCCCAACCGGGCCCCTGCCTCGTCACGGGGCCAAATCCCGGTACGATAGGCGCATGACCGATTCTTCTTCCACGCCCACGCAAGCACCCGCAGACGACACCCCCGAGCAGGTCAAGGTTCGCGCGGCCAAGCGCGCGCGCCTCATGGAGGCCGGCATCCCCGCCTACCCCGTGCGCCTGCCGATCACGACCACCATCAAGGCGGTGCGTGAGAAGTACGCCCACCTCGAGCCTGGCGAAGAGACCGAGGATTACGTGGGCCTGGCGGGCCGCGTTATCCTCGCGCGCAACGGCGGCAAGCTCTGCTTCGCGACCCTCATGGACGGTGAGGGCAACAAGATCCAGGTCATGCTCTCGGCCGCCTCCGTCGGCGCCGAGTCCCTGGCCGCCTACAAGAACGACGTCGACCTGGGCGACCACCTCTTCGTCCACGGCCGCGTGATCTCCTCGCGCCGCGGCGAGCTGTCGATCTTCGCGACCCCCGCCGAGGTCACGCCCGAGGCCCAGGCCGAGTACGACGCCGCGCCCACCGCGCTGCCCGCCCCCGACGCCTCGTGGGCCATCGCCTCCAAGGCGATCCGCCCCCTGCCCAAGACCTGGACCACCGAGGACGGCGAAGAGATCACCCTGTCCGAGGACCAGCGCATCCGCCGCCGCGAGCTCGACCTGATCACGCGCCCCGCCGCGCGCGACATGGTCCGCATCCGCGCGGCCGTCAACCGCTCGATCCGCGAGAACTTCTTCCGCCGCGACTACATCGAGCTCGAGACACCGATGCTGCAGATGATCCACGGCGGCGCGGCTGCCCGCCCCTTCACGACGCACATGAACGCGCTCGACACCGATCTCTACCTGCGCATCGCGACGGAGATCTACCTCAAGCGCGCGGTCGTCGGCGGCGTGGATCGCGTCTTCGAGATGAACCGCAACTTCCGCAACGAGGGCATGGATTCCTCGCACAGCCCCGAGTTCACCTCCCTGGAGGCCTACGAGGCCTACTCGGACTACAACGGCATGGCTGAGCTGACCCGCGACCTCATCCAGCAGGCCGCGCGCGACGCCTTCGATCTGTCCGAGGGCGAGGAAATCGTGCGCCTGGCCGACGGCACCGAGTACGACCTGTCGGGCGAGTGGGATCGCATCGACCTGTACGGCTCCACCTCCGAGGCCCTGGGCGAAGAGGTCACGGTGGAGACGCCGCGCGAGACCCTCGTCAAGTACGCGGAGCGCATCGGCCTGGAGGTCGACGACTACGCCGTGTCCGGCAAGATCGTCGAAGACATCTTCGAGGAGCTCGTCGCCTCCAAGCTGTGGGCGCCGACCTTCGTCTACGACTTCCCGGAGGACACCTCTCCGCTGACCCGCTACCACCGTTCGCGCCCCGGCCTCACCGAAAAGTGGGACCTGTATGTGCGCGGCTTCGAGACGGGCACCGCATACTCCGAGCTGGCCGACCCGGTCGTCCAGCGCGAGCGCTTCGAGGCGCAGGCCCTCGCGGCTGCCAACGGCGACCCCGAGGCCATGGTTATGGACGAGGACTTCCTCATTGCCATGGAGCAGGGCTTCCCGCCGTGCGGCGGTATGGGCATGGGCATCGACCGCCTGCTCATGGTCCTCACCGGCCAGGGCATCCGCGAGACGATTCCGTTCCCGCTGGTCAAGCGTCTGGGCTGAGCTGAGAAAGGACTCCGGCCTCGTTCCATCATGGACGAGGCCGGAGTCCTTTCTTGTGCGTCGGTGTCGCCCCAGGCTCAGATGTAGGAGCGGCGGGGAGTCATGCGCGTGTGGACGAGGTCGAGGAGCTCGTGCGCGGCCCCGTCGTCGAGGACGAGGTCGGTGGCGACCCCGGCGCGCAGGGCCCCGAGGAGCGGCAACGCCTTCGATGCGCCGGAGACGACGCACAGGCGCCGTGGGATCTTCTTGAGCGTGGCCGGGCTCGGGCCCGAGGCGCGCTCGTTGAGGTGCATGTTCGTGGAGCCGTCCTCGCGGATGAGGACGGTGCACACGTCGCCGACGACCCCGTCGTTCTGTGCCGCCGCGATCTCGTTGGGGTCGAGGAAGCCCCCCGAGTAGACGTGGGAGGGCAGACGTGCGGACATCGATCCCACGCCGAAGAGGGCGACGTCTGCGCTGTCGATCGTGTTGAGGACCGACTGGACGGAGCGTTCGCGCCAGAGCGCCTCCTTGGTGTCCGCGTAATCGAAGAAGGCGGGGACAGGGAAGTTGACGATGCGCCCGCCGATGGCCTTGGCAGCGCGGGCGATGATGGCCTCGGCGTAGGGCATGCCTGACTCGGTGGCTGTGGCTGCGCCGTTGAGCTGGACGACGGTGGAGCCGGGGAACGTCACGTGCGGCATCGCTCGCGTGACCTCCGCGGTCGTGTTTCCCCAGGCAATGCCGAGAGTGACGCCGGGGAAGAGCATGTCGACGAGGTGTTCGGCAGCGACGAGGGCAACGTTGTGCAGGCGATTGACCTCGGTGTGGACGTCGTGAACGGGAACGACGGAGACCTGGACGCCGAACAGGTCGGCGATCTGGCCAGCGAGGGTGCCTTTGAGCCCGGGGGAGGCGGACACCGAGATGCGCACCAGGCCGACCTCCCGCGCGTGGGCGAGAAGCCGTGAGACCGAGGAGCGTGATATCTGCAGGTGGCGGGCGATTGTCTCCATCGTCTGCCCCTGGAGGTAGTACATCGAGGCGGCCTCATGCGCCTGTTCGTCACGTATTGTCACGTTTTCTAGTGTGCCATGCACAAGCGTGCAGATGTGTGTGTTTGAACATTGACTTCTGTGCCCGGGTGAGTAGATTAGGCTTCGTCAGATGGTCAGGGTCACACACCTGGGTGTGCACGAATGTGCACTCAGTTTGGGCTAACGTGCAACAGGTGACATACTTGGTGTGACCCACGGATCGCTATCTCAGTTGATAGTGTTCGATGGCACATTATTCGCGGTGGGAAGCCACCGGTGACCGGCGCGACGACGCGCTGGAGAAAGATAGGGAAACATGCTCACAACACTGCTCCCGGCAGCCGCTGACACGGCTGCTTTCACCACGGCCCAGCTGTTCTGGTCCGAATTCCTCGGCACGGCCGTGCTGCTGCTCCTCGGTGGCGGCGTCGTCGCCACGAACCTGCTGCCCAAGTCCAAGGGCAAGGGTGGCGGCTGGCTGGTCATCAACTGGGGATGGGGCCTCGCGGTCTTCGCCGGCGTCTACGTCGCGTTCCGCTCCGGCGGTCACCTGAACCCCGCCGTGACGATCGCCAAGGCTGTCGGCCACGCCTTCGACTCCTCTGTTGAGCTCGCCCCCGGCGTCGCGGTCAACGCGACCAACATCCTCGTCTACATCGTTGCTCAGTTCCTCGGTGCCTTCGTCGGCGCCGTTCTGTGCTGGCTGACCTTCAAGAAGCACTTCGACGAGGACTGCGACCCCGCCCTCAAGCTCGGCGTCTTCTCCACCGGCCCCGAGATCCGCTCCTACGGTTGGAACTGCCTCACTGAGGCCATCGGCACTGCCGTGCTCGTCCTGTGGGTCTTCGTATCCGGTCACACCGAGACTGCGGTCGGTCCGCTCGGCGTCGCGCTCATCATCGTCGTCATCGGTAACTCGCTCGGTGGCCCCACCGGATACGCCATCAACCCGGCCCGTGACCTCGCCCCCCGTATCGCCCACGCGATCCTGCCAATCAAGGGCAAGGGCGGCTCCGACTGGGGCTACTCCTGGGTCCCCGTCGTCGGCCCGATCGTCGGCGCCATCGTCGGCACCGTTCTCTACTTCCTCACCCTCGCCTGAGAGTGAGTGCGCGGGCGAGGCCACCGCGGCCTCGCCCGCGTCACACCCCGCCGCCGGGGTGACATTTTGTGGGACTGTGAAGTCCCGCCCGCCGCGCAGGTGGCCAGGCGCGGCATACACAACGACGTGATAACGCCTCCGAAAGGACACTCATGACCACCGAAAAGTTCGTTCTCGCCATCGATCAGGGCACCACCTCGACCCGTGCGATCATCTTCAACCACTCCGGCGAGATCGTCTCCGTCGGACAGCAGGAATTCACCCAGATCTTCCCGAACCCGGGCTGGGTGGAGCACAACCCCATCGAAATCTGGGACACCACCCGCACCGTCGTCGCCGAGGCTCTGCAGAAGGCGGAAATCAACCGCCACAACCTCGCCGCCGTCGGTATCACCAACCAGCGTGAGACCACCGTCGTGTGGGACAAGAACACCGGCGAGCCCGTCTACAACGCGATCGTCTGGCAGGACATGCGTACCTCCGACATCGTCAAGGAGCTCGAGGGCGACGAGGGCCCGGACCGCTTCCGCCAGATCTGCGGCCTCGGTCTGTCTCCCTACTTCTCCGGCTCCAAGATCAAGTGGATCCTCGACAACGTCGAGGGCGCTCGTGAGCGCGCCGAGGCTGGCGACCTGCTCTTCGGCAACACCGACTGCTGGGTCCTGTGGAACCTGACGGGCGGCATCAACGGCGGCGTTCACTGCACCGACGTCACCAACGCCTCGCGCACCATGCTCATGGATATCCGCACGCTGCAGTGGCGTGAGGACGTCTGCGAGATCTTCGGCATCCCCATGTCGATGCTCCCCGAGATCAAGTCCTCCTCCGAGATCTACGGCTACGGCCGCAAGAACGGTCTGCTCATCGACACCCCGATCGCCGGTATTCTCGGCGATCAGCAGGCGGCCACCTTCGGCCAGGCCTGTTTCGAGAAGGGCATGGCGAAGAACACCTACGGCACCGGCTGCTTCATGCTCATGAACACCGGCACCGAGCCCGTCTTCTCCGACAATGGCCTGCTCACCACGGTGGCCTACAAGATCGGCGACCAGCCGGCCGTCTACGCCCTCGAGGGTTCGATCGCCGTCGCCGGTTCGCTGGTCCAGTGGCTGCGCGACAACCTGGGCATGATCGTCAAGTCGTCGGACATCGGTGAGCTGGCCAGCACGGTTGAGGACAACGGCGGCGTCTACTTCGTCCCCGCCTTCTCCGGCCTGTTCGCCCCCTACTGGCGTTCGGACGCCCGCGGCGCGATCGTGGGCCTGACCCGTTACGTCAACAAGGGCCACATCGCCCGCGCCGTCGAGGAGTCGACCGCGTTCCAGAGCGCCGAGGTCCTCGACGCGATGAACGCCGACGCTGGTGTGCCGCTCAAGGAGCTCAAGGTTGACGGCGGCATGACGCACGACGACCTGGTCATGCAGTTCCAGGCCGACCTGTGCGGCGTCGACGTCGTTCGCCCGAAGGTTATCGAGACGACCGCCCTGGGTGCCGCCTACGCCGCCGGTATGGCCGTGGGCTACTGGTCGGGCACCGACGATGTCGTAGCCAACTGGCAGGAAGGCAAGCGCTGGACGCCCTCCATGGAGCCGGCCGAGCGCGACCGCACCTACCGCCTGTGGAAGAAGGCCGTGACGCGGACGCTCGACTGGGTTGACGACGACGTGAAGTGATTGTCACCCCTTGAAATTGACGAGGCCGGGGCTGCGCTGAGCAGTCCCGGCCTCGCTCTATCTGGTTGTACATAGGACTCAAGGCCGCATAGGTAGAGACAATCGTCGGTTACTCTAATTCCATGGAAAATCCTAATAATCAAACGACATACCTCGTCGTAGATGGCGAGAATATTGACGCGACGCTGGGCCTTTCTGTCCTTGATCGTCGCCCGAATCCCGAGGAGCGCCCCCGCTGGGATCGTGTCCTCGAGAGCGCGCACGGCCGCTGGGGTCAGAAGGCCAAGGGCCTGTTCTTCCTCAACGGTTCGTCCGGCTTCCTGCCGATGGGCTTCGTTCAGGCGCTCACGGCCATGGACTACTCGGTCATCCCCCTGTCAGGACCCGCCGACATGAAGGTCGTCGATGTGGGTCTGCAGCGCACGATGGATGCGATCGCTGATCTTGGCAAGGGTGACGTCATCCTGGCCAGCCATGACGCCGACTTCCTGCCCCAGATCGAGACCCTCCTCGACCAGGGCCGCCGCGTCGCGGTCATGTGCTTCAAGGAATTCCTCTCCTCCCAGCTCCACGAGCTGGAGGAACGAGGCTTGGAAATCATCGACCTCGAATACGACGTGCACGCCTTCCAGGTTCGCCTGCCCAGGCTCCACATCATCGGCATCGACGACTTCGACCCGATGGCCTTCCTGTAAACCCTGGCCCCGCGTCCGCGAGCGGACGTGTTGCTGCCGACATGACGAACCGGGCGGCCCCGCAAGGGG
>NZ_ALCB01000078.1:0-2300 GCF_000282935.1 Actinomyces sp. ICM39 | reverse complement strand
ACACGCTGGCGGCAACGCCGCAGACGCTGCAGGCAACGCCAGCCACGCCTCGCACACCGCAGGCAACACAGCCGACGCTGCAGGCAACGCCAGCCACGCCTCGCACACCGCAGGCAACACAGCCGACGCCGCAGGCAACGCCAGCCACGCCTCGCACGGTGGCGGGGATGTCAAGGATTCGGCTCTTCCGCCCACGGATCCGGGCCACCGCTCCAACGGTGTGTCCAGTGCCGCTCAGCCCGACGCGACGCCTCATGCGTCCGCGGCTGGCGATGCCAGCACCGGCGGGCACGCGGCTCCCGCGAACACTGCTCCCAGCGCGTCTAACGGCGCTCACAACAACGCGTTCATGAATGCGGATACCGGTGGTGCCACTCACGGTGCGGGTAATGCTGCTGCCCCGGGCACGTCAGGTCACACCGCAGCGCCCGCGGCTGGCTCCCACGGAGCCCCGGCGACCGGCGCACCCGCGACTGGCGCACATGGCGCACCCGCTACCGGCGCACCTGCGACTGGTGCTCATGGTGCCCCCGCTACCGGCGCCCCCGCGTCTGGCGCACATGGCGCACCCGCTACCGGCGCACCCGCGTCCGGCACACATGGTGCACCCGCTACCAGCGCACCCGCGTCCGGTGCTCATGGCGCACCCGCCACCGGCGCCCCCACGTCTGGCGCACATGGTGCACCCGCTACCGGAGCGCCTGCGGCTGGCACTCATGGTGCCCCTGCAACGAGTGCCCCGGCCACCGGCGCTCCCGTTGCTGGCTCGCACGGCGGGGCTTCTGGCCACGGTGCTGCTGGCGGCTCCCCCGCTGCTCCCGTGCGCAACGACGGTGTGGGTGAGCGCGGTGCACCGGCTGAGGCTATTGCGCAGAAGAAGCCCGTCGATCCTGACAAGGTATTTACCCGTTCGGGCAACGATTTCGGTGCCCCGGCGAACAAGATCGATACGCACGCTGGCGGCAACCAGAAGAGCTTGGATCATGTGGATGTCAAACCCGGTGATTCCGACAAGGTTCCCAACGGCCAGTACCATCCTGTCGAAACCGCAGGTGGTCCTCACCGCGGCGGCACCGACGGAGCTTTGAAGGGTGACGACTTCGAACCGAAACACGCTGTTGCGGGCGATGGGAAGCCTCCGCGAAAGCCTAACGATTCGTGGGACTCCGATGGTTTCTCTGCGAATCGGGACGATTACGATCTTTTCGGTGTTGAGAACAGGAAGGACTCTTCCTACCTGGATCACAGCTCGACCCACGCTAACGGTGAGACGCGCGGTGCCGATGAGCTTGTCGGTGCGGGCGTTGGTCGTAGCGAGGCCAGCGTGGGCGCTCAGGGATCGTACGAGCGCGCTGGTGCCTTCGGTGGCAGCGATCCGAGCCGTGTGAGCCACGGAGCGGATGGCTTCGGCGGTACCGCTGATTTCGGAGCAAACGCAGGACATGCGGGTCACGGCGCACACGGCGTCAGCAATTCCGCTGATGTCGGTGGCGGCGTAGGAGACGCGTCGCGTGGTACGCACGCTGCTGGCGCCCCCACGGGCCAGGGCGGCGGTCATGTTGGTGCTGATACTGGCACCCACGGAGGTTCGTCGGCCCCTGCGCAGGGTCCGCACCGCGGCGATCCGGGCATGTCCACCGGTGATACGCACGGTGTTTCGCGCGCTGATTCCACCCCCGGCCACGGTGACACCCCCCGGGCAGGACATGGTGGAGACGGCGCCCCCGACGCGCCTACCACCCCCAAGAAGGACACTCCTGCCGGGGACGGCCTGGTCGGCGACAAGCAGCCGCATAGCGGAAAGCATGCAGCCGACACGCCTGCCACCCACGCGGATGAGGCCGCCGACGCCAGCAAGGCTGGCCACGACTCCGGCGACGCAAATGGCTCCGGTAAGGCCGATGCCGACGCTCAGCATGGGCATGATTCCGGCGAGCACGCGGCCGCTGAGCCGAAGGCGAAGGACCACTCCGCCAACGGTAAGGCCGACGACGCTGCGGATTCGACGAGCCACGGCGACAAGACCGAGGCCGACAAGCCCACGTCGTACAAGTCCCACAAGGAAGACGACGCCGCACACCACGACGGCGACGAGCACCCCAAGGACACCGACGACAAGCACACCACCAAGACCGACGACGCCGACACCAAGTCCCCCAAGGACGAGGCCGACACCCACAAGTCCGACAAGGACGCCGCCGACTCCAAGTCCGACAAGGATTCCGGTGAGCGCGCGGACGCCGAGCCGAAGGCGAAGGACCACTCCGCCAACGGTAAGGCCGACGACGCCGCTGATTCGA
>NZ_ALCB01000077.1:0-13925 GCF_000282935.1 Actinomyces sp. ICM39 | reverse complement strand
TACGACGGTGCCCCGAACAGGAGCAGTGCCCGGAAAACCCGTTGGCCTCGCAGCAAAGCCAGAATTCAGGCGGAACGTCCCGCAAGCAGCGTCGCCAGGTGGACGCCCCCGCGGCCCGCCAGCTGCGCGGCCTGGGTGCGGCACGAGAAGCCGTCCGCCAGATACACGGCATCCGGTTGGGCCGACAGGGACGGCAGTAGAGAATGCGAAGCGACAGAGACAGACAGGTCGTAGTGGCCCGCCTCCATGCCGAAATTTCCGGCCAGGCCACAGCAGCCCTCGAGCCTGGTCACGTGAGCGCCCAGCGACTCGAGCAGCGCCTGGTCCGCGTCCCACCCCATGACGGAATAGTGGTGGCAGTGCGGCTGCGCGACGATCTCGACGCCCTCCAGGCTTGGCAGGCGACGCGCGGATGCTGGCACCGCCGACAGCACCTCGGCGAGGGTGCGCGTCGCGGAAGACACGAGTCCCGAACGCGGGTCCTCGGGCAGCAGGTCCAGCAGGTCGTCGCGCAGCACCGCCGTGCACGATGGCTCAACGCCGACGATCGGGATCCCCGACGCCGCGAAAGGCGCAAGAACGCCCAGCAACGACGCCAAGTGCTTCTTCGCACCGCTCAGCTGACCCGTCGTAATCCACGTGAGGCCGCAGCACGCATCCGGCGCGACAATCGGCGCAAACCCGTTCGCCTCGAGCACGTCGACGACCGCGCGCGCACCCGCATCGTCCAGGGTCTGGCTAAACGAGTCCGCCCACACGAGCGCGTATGGCCGCCCGCTGGGGTCGCGTGGCCCGTTCAGGATCGGGGAGTCCGACATCGACGAGGTCGGGGCGCCGCCGCGCTCGCGGGCATCGGATACGGCATCCGACGAAGCCGACGCAGGAACACTGCCCGCCAGCAGAGAATGGCGGCGAGCCCACGCGGTGAAGGTGCCGGACTGGAGGGCGGGCATGCCTCGTCGAGGATCGAGGCCGATGATGCGGAAGGCGAGCGAGCGCAGGGGACCCACGGACATGACGGCGTTCGCGACAGTAGCCAGGCCGGGCACGCGCGCGGTGACGCGGGTGAGGCGCGGCAGCCAGCCGAGCGTGTAGTGGCTAAGGGGGCGCATGCGGCCCCGGTAGGTGCGGAACAGCGCTTCGGAGCGGTAGCGGGCCATGTCGACGCCGGCGGGACAGTCGGCCGAGCAGGCCTTGCAGGCCAGGCACAGGTCGAGTGCCTCGAGGACCTCGGGGGAGTCGATGGCCTTGATGAGCTGCGAGTTCGCGGCTTCCTGGAGAATGCGGGCGCGCCCGCGGGTCACGTCCTTCTCCTCGCGCGTGGCCAGGTAGGACGGGCACATGAAGGTGCCGGACACGCCCGCTCGGCATTTGCCGACGCCCGTGCAGCGGTGGACGGCGGCCGTGAAGTCGCCGCCGTCGTGGGTGAAGGCGAAGCCGCCGTCCGCGGGCATGGGGCGCGCGGCGACGCGGCGCAGGTTCGCGTCGAGGGGGTCGACGCCGGGCTGGAGCTCGAGCACGCCGCCGGCATTCCGCGCCCGCGCGCGGGAGGAGGCCTCGGCCTCGTCCATGGGGGCGGCGAGCACCCCGGGGTTGAGGAGGTTGTCCGGGTCGAAGATGTGCTTGACCCGGGCGAACAGGTCGAGCATCTCGGGGGAGTACATGAAGCGCAGGAGTTCGCCGCGGGCGCGCCCGTCGCCGTGCTCGCCGGAGACGGAGCCGCCGTGGGCGGCGCAGATGCGGGCCGCGGACTGGAGGAAGGCGCGCGAGTGGGCGACGCCCTCGGGGGTGTCGAGCGGCATGGCGAGGCGCACGTGCACGCAGCCGTCGCCGAAGTGCCCGTACAGGAGCCCGTCGATGTCGAACTCCTCCATGAGGGCGGTGAAGTCGCGCAGGTACGCGCCGAGGTTTTCGGGCGGGACGGCCGCGTCCTCGAAGCCGGGCCAGGCCTGCTGGTCACCGCCGCCCGCGCCGTCAGGCGGGGTGCGTCCGCCCAGGCCCGCACCGTCGGCTCGGATCCTCCACAGGGCCGAGGCCTGGGCCCCCGGTGGGTACACGACCGTGTCGATGGCGGCGGAGTCGGCGCACAGGGCGCGTGCGCGCTCCAGGGAGGCGGTGACGTCTTCGCCGGGGGCGCCGACTTCGACGAGGAGCCAGCCTTCGCCCTCGGGCAGGGCAGGGACGGCACCGGGGCCCTTGTGGGCGCGCACGACGTCGACGAGGCGGCGGTCCATGCCCTCCACCGCGAGGGGGGAGTGGGCGAGGAGAGCGGGCACGTCATCGGCGGCTTCGATCATGGAGCGGTAGCCGAGGGCTGCGAGCACGGGCGCGTCGGGCAGGGGCACGAGGCGCACGGTGACGGACAGGATGAGGACGAGGGTGCCCTCGCTGCCCGTGAGCATGGCGGCGAGGTTTCGTCCGCCCTCGGGGGTGAGGTGCCCGAGGGAGTAGCCGGAGACCTGGCGCTTGAAGCGACCGAGCTGCGTGCGGATTGGCGCCAGGTTCGAGTCGATGAGGGAGGCCAGCCCCGGCACGTCGCGAAGCGCCGAACCGTGCGAGGTCGTGGCCGTGAAGCGGTGCCCCTGCCCGTCCACGCAGTCGAGGGAGACGATGTTGTCGGAGGTGCGTCCCCAGGCGGTCGCGTGTGGGCCGCACGCGTTGTTGGCGACCATGCCTGCGATCGTCGCGCGGTTCTGGGAGGAGGGGTCGGGGCCGAAGCGCAGGCCGTGCTTGGCGGCGGCGGCCTGGAGGGTGGAGCCGACGCAGCCGGGTTCGACGGTGGCGGTGTGGGCCTCGGGGTCGATGGAGAGGACACGGTTCATGTGCCGTGAGAAATCGAGGACGAGGCCGGGGCCGATCGCGTTGGACGCGCACGAGGTGCCGCCGCCTCGGGCGGTGAGGGGGACGCCGTGGGCGCGGGCGAGGTCGAAGGCTGCGACCGCCTGCTCGGGCGTGCGCGGGAAGGCGACGGCTAGGGGCGGGATGCGCGTGAGGCCGGCGTCGGAGGAGTAGCGCGCTCGCGTGCCGCTCGAGGCGTCGACGTCGATGAGTGCGCGCAGGTCCGTCAGGAAGCTCTCGCTCATGGTGCCAGTCTGTCACGCGGGCGCGTGTTGGGCGGCGGGTATCCGGTGTGCGGATGGTCGCTCGAGGGTGTGGTCCGTCGGCTGCGCGTGGGGGCCGTGGTGCTGTAGGAAAAGGAGAGGGCCGAGGCAGTGGTTGCCTGCGGCCCTGACGATTACGCGGGTTCCGGGTCGTCGCGGAACAGCTTGGGGAAGGGTGTCACGGGGACGGGCATGCGCTCCACGGGCGGCAAATGAGGGCTGACCGCCTGCTCGGAATGTGGGTAAATGCGGGGGGTCGAGTCTGTGCTCAGGCAGTAGGGTGACAGTTCGCGGCGCGTCTCATCGGACGCTGGAACCTGCAGCTCTGGCGCCGAATATTCAACGATACGCAGCTTATCTCTGCCCATTGAGTGCCACCCTGTTCTGTCTCATATGCTCAGTCGCGCAGTAGTCTAACCGGGTGGAAGATGCTGCGCCATCCGGATTCTGAGCGACATGTGTCATCGTACACGACATTGGTCCCAAGTCGTCGGACAACTGAGGATAGTTGCTCAGAATGTGTCAGTGGCTGACGTTTCGCTGCGCCGTGCCGCTGAGGGGACTGGCGGGCTGTGCATGCGACGGTGCTCCCAGCCTGTCGAGGGATGGGAGCACCGTTTGGATTTGTCTAGCGGTGAGAGGTTTCTTTCGCTCGGGCTTCTTCGAGCGCTGCATATTCCGCTGTGATTGTTCGGGTTAGGTCAGGTTGCGCGAGACGCTCCAGTTATCGGTCAACCCCAACTCGTGAGCCTTGTCGAGCATTTCCCATTCCTCGTCCGTCGTCTGGTCTGAGCCAGCGACGATGTTCGCGAAGTCCTGCGAGGTTCGTGTGCCTTCGTCAAAGTAGTCCATATGGTGCTTGAAGCTGTGTGTGACGTCCGTCCACCAGCGCGAAATGCCGGGGCTCTTCTTGTTGACCCAATAATCGGCTGAGTCTGTTGCATCCCCGCTGAGGTGTGTAATTCCATCGAGATTACGGGGATCTTTCCCGTATCCACTCGAGGCTAATACGTTGAGATCCTGGACTGAATCATGTGTTGGGATAGATGAGACATAGACGTGATCCTTGGGGACGTTGTACTCATCGATGCTCTGAACGCCGGAACCGGGGGAGCCGCACATGATGAAGCGGTCGACGGTGCCGGGGGCGACGAGCGTCATCGATTTGCCGGACGTGGTGGAACCGTAGGAGTGGCCGATGAGGGTGTTGACGAAATTGTGGTTGTTAGCCTCGGCGCTTGCGCGCAGCCCCTCCTCGAAGCGCGCGAGCTTGGGGGCCGCGCGATCCGCGTAGCGGATGTCCGTTGCCTGAATAAGGTCAATCCCCTCGTTTTTGGGGGCGACGTAGCCGAGGTAGGAGATGGTGGCGACGTTGTTCGGGTCGATCCCCGCGTAAGCGGTCTGCTTCTTGAGTCGTTCGTTGAACTCCATGTAATACCCGAGGTCGCCGCGCACGTTCGTGCCGATGCCAGGGACGAGTGTCGACACGTGCGTGGCGGTGTCAGGGTTGCCCGAGGCAACGATGGCGGTCGTGCGCTGGTACTTCTTGTCGTAGTCGAAGTCGAGTAGGTAAGCGGGGGGAAGGCCGCTCTTGGCACGTTCGGTGTCGTTCGTTTGTCGTCGGATCGCGCTCAGGTCGTCGTAATGCTCCTGGGCTACTCTCATTCGCTCAGCTGCTTTTCGGTATTTCTCTCGCACGTCGGCGGGGATGTGGTTTGTGCTGGTTTCGCTTGCGGCCTTGAGGTATTCCTTCTTGGCTTTGTCGTATTCCTCCGTCGCGGCGGATAGTTCTTGCTTGGATTCCTCGAAGGCTCCTGCCCGATAGGTTCCGTCGGCGTGGAGATAGCCGTTAAGTGCGTGCTTGTTGGCCTTGTCGCGTGCCACCGCTGGGAGTCCGTCGAGGTGGCGGATGTCATCCGGGCGTCGATCGACGAGGAATTGTTGCTGCTCGTATGACAGTGATTTCCACCAGGCGGCGACCTGAGAGGGGGTCCAGTTCGGCTGGGGGAAGTCGGGGACGCCGACGACCTTGTTGTTTGCCCCGTCGCCATCCGTGTAGCGGTCGTTATTGATATTGCTAAGAGCCTCGCACAGGTTGCTGTCAACCTGGTTGGCCTGTTCGACAATTGCCTTGATTTTGTCGACGATATCGAGGTATTCCTGAGAAGGGGCGTCTTCTCGCCTTGATAAGCTATGGTCGATGACGGTGCCGTTGGTGAGGATCGTGCACTCGACAGCGGATGCGTATGCTAGCAAGCTGTGGACGTTTGCCACGACGGTCGCAACCCCGTCGCGTGCGCCCTCGATGGCCAAGAGAGCGCCGTTGACATTGGTGAGCGCGCGCTCGAGCGAAGCGAGGTTCTTGGTGGTCGCCTCGCGCATCGCCGTGACGGCCTCACCCTCGGACCGGACGGCGCCCAGGGCGTCCTCGCCGTCCTCGTAGGCCTTGCGCAGGACTTGGTTCGCTTCGAGCAGGTCCTTTGCGATGGACTCGAGAGATCCACTTTCCCAGTTGAGAATGTTTGCCCACGTGATCGCCATGGTTCACTCTCCCTTCGATGGGCCGACGGGCGGGCAGGGCTCGGGGAGGCTCGCCATGACCTGTTGGATTGACTGCTGGTTGATGTCTTCTGTTGCCCAATACTCGGTGGCCGAGGCCTTAACGTTGTCGGCCAGGGTTGAGAAGGAGGTCTTCAGCGCGAGCAGCTGGTCCTCCATGTGTTCGCCTGCATATGTCGCCTGTGTGGGGGCGGAGCCGCCTTCCATGGCCAACTTGACATAGGAGAGATTGTAGGGAAGGGAGGCGATATTGTTGATCGTCGCCGAGAGGTCGCTCAGTTTCTGGGAGAAAGCCTCGAGGTCGTTCTCGAGAATGTGGAGATCGGGCATCGTCGTCCTGTCCTGCCGTCAAAGATCTGTTGCGCTAGCTCACTATTCTACCGGCTTGAAGAACTGTGGGCGTGATGTGGGGCGTGGGTGAGATGGCTCGTCGACCGGGGCTTTAGGGATAGATGCTTACGTGGTATCTATCCCATTGTCCCTGTGTCATCCGTGTTTCTTTTGGAACGTATGAAACAATGGCCCCGAGCGCCCCATACACGTGAAGGGAAGAGCGATGGCCCTGTTTGAGTTCGAGGATGGACACCTCGTCCCCGCTCAATTCGGATATCCGGTCGCCCAGGACCTGGGACCCGACCTTGTCGACGCTATCTGCCAGCAGGTCCTGCAGATTGTCTCGCGCCCGCTATTCCCGGTGACCTGGCGTGATATGACCGGCCAGGGGGACGAGGAGACGCCGCGTTTGACCGCGCTTGACGTGTCGGGTCAGATCGTCTCCGTCGAAATTCTTAAGGAACTCGACTCCGAGACCCTTATTACCTCCCTGTCGCGACTGGCCGAGGTGGCCTCGATTTCGTGGTCGGACCTGGCCGCAGAGTACCCCTCGGGCCCCGAGGGCTTCCGCGGCGGTTGGGCGCAGTTCCGAGACTCGATGCCCCCGGCGGTGGGCCCGGGCCCGCGACTCATCATCGTCGCCGGCGAGATCGACCCCTCGGTGCGCCCCGCTCTGTCCATCCTGGCGACGTCCGGCGTCGAGGTGCACCTCATGAACCTGCGCCAGATGTCGAACGGCCGCCTGTTCCTGGACGTGAACGCGGTGGGGCCGCGCCTGTACGGCCATGCGCCGCAGCTCCTCGCCTCCGCCGCGGCAGCGCCCGCGCTGGCCGCCGCGACCGAACAGCCGGCTCCCTTTGAGGAAAGGGTGCCCGCAGAGTCCGCGATCCCCGCGCCTCCCGAGGAGGGCGCCGAGGCCTCGAACGAGGAGGACTCCGAGACCCCCACGACGCGCCCCACGCCGAAGGTCGCCCCGCACCTGCGCGAGGTCTTCACCTACCCGATCGACGAGGAGCCCCCGGCTCCCTGGCAGTCCGCCGCCGAGGAAGGCGATCAGGACGAGGCCGAGGCCGAGTTGGCCGACGCGCTCGAGGCCGTCGACGCCCCGCAGCAGGGCGAGCCCGCCGAGCAGGCCGACGCCACCGAGGAGTCCGCGGATGAGTGGGCCCCGGCCGATGAAGCCGACGATGCCGATGAAGCAGGCGAGGCCGACGCCCCTGATGCTGCCGACCAGCACGTCGCCGATCACGTCGAGGCGGCTAACAGCTCCGAGGTCAACGAAGCAGTGGAGGAAGTCGCAGACGATCGCGACGCGTTTGCGCCCGAATTCTCCGACAGTGAGCACGCGGAGGAGGCCGAGGCTGAGATCGCCGACGCGCTCGACACTGCGGGTGCGCACGAGCAGGTCGACGAGCAAGCCGAAGCCTCCGAAGGTGACGCCGCCGAGCAGCCCGCGGACAAGTGGGCCCCGGCCAACGAGGCAGGCGAAGCCGACGCGCACGCCGTTGACGACCAGCACGCCGACGATCACCAAGAGGAGATCGCCACGGAAGAATCAGTTCACGCTGAGGAGGCCGAAGCCGCCGACGAACGCAGCGATGAAAGCGACGAGCACGTTGAGATCGCCGACGAACAGGCGGAATCGGCAGGCGACGCCACGCCCGAGCAGGCTGATGAGCAGCAGGAGCCCGAGGAAGACAAGCCCCGCTGGGAGCGTCCCGCCCACATGAGCCGCCGCGCCACGCGTCGCGCTCGCGAAGAATCCGTCGAACTTAACGACGGCGGTGCGACCGACGCGGCCACGGCCTCGTCCGTGGATCGTTCCGATGAATCCCCAGAGGTCGCCGCGGCCCGTGCGGAAGGACTGCCGGTCCTCGGCCGCGACGAGGCCGGGCTGCGCACCCTCGCGCAGATCCTCGGCCAGGACACGCCCCTCGTGGCCCGCAGTGAGCTCGGCCTGCCCGCCGACCTCGTGCTCGCGGCCAGTGGCGCGGTCTCCGGCGCAGGCCTGACCTACCCGTCGCTCGACACGCTCCTGACCGCGCGCGGCCTCGGCCATCTCGACGCTTGGGGACAGGTGCGCATCGGCGATCGCCTGGGCCCGACCCTGGCCGAAGCCCTCGACGAGGTCAACCGCGAGATCGTGCGCGAATACGCGCAGGCTCCCCGCGGACACCGCTCCGCCAAGCACTGACGCGCGATCGCGGCGAGCGCCCAGACCGCGCGACGCTGACACGACGAAGGAGGCCCGGGATCATGCGATCCCGGGCCTCCTCGCTTCCTGATGCTCAGCGCACGAAAGCATCCAGCCAGCCGCGCATCGTCGCGTACACGGCCTCGCGCACGGGAGCGTCCGACAGGACGAGATCGTGCTTGCCGGGGAAACGCGCGATCGTCACCAGGTCCGACAGGCCCAGGCTCCGCTGAGCGATGACGGTCGGATCCAGGACGGTGTCGGAGGTGAAGGCGCGCTCGCACCACTCCTCGTCGAAATAGGCGGACGTGGACACCATCGACAGGACCGGGCAGTCCAGGTGCACGTCCTTTTCGATCGTCTCGTGCCCGGCCATGATTGCCTCGAGCCACGAGGCCGGTACCGGGTAGGACTCGGGGCGCTTCCAGTCCTGGATGATCGGCCAGCCCGCGACGGACGGATCCTGCGCCGACAGCCCCTCCGGGATAGGCAGTTCCGACGAAGCCCGACCCGCGAGCGAGCGTCCGTAGTGTCCCGCCCCTCCCGTGGGCACCTCCCACATCGGGTTACGCGACGCAATGCGTCCGATGACGGGGGCCATCGCCCCGCGCCAGGCGGCCATCGACTGCATTTCCAGCCAGCCCGAGTTCAGGATCAGGCCGTCCAGGACGCCCGGGTGACGATGCGCCCACAGGGTTGCAATCAGGCCGCCCGTCGAGTGGCCCATGAGGACGATCGGCTCGTCGTCGCGCTCGGAGCGGATGATCTCGATGGCCTCGCCGATCTCCTCGTCGTACACGGACAGGTCGTCCGTGTAGCCGATCGTCTGATGGGGACGCAGGGAACGCCCGTACTTGCGCATGTCCAGCGCGTAGAACGCGGCACCCGCGTCAACCAGGTGCTGGGCCATTTCGGTCTGGAAGAAGTAGTCGTTGCGACCGTGCAGGTACAGGATCGTCAAGCGGGTGCTCGCGGGCGGGGTCGCGCGCACGAGGGTTGCCACGCAGGGGCCCTCCGCGTCGTCAAGCAGCTCGATCGTGCGTGACTCGTACCCGTCGCCCAGGATGTCGGCGCGCCACTGAAGGCCGGGAGGACCGGCTTCGCCCCAGGGGGCCATGACGTCGCGCTCGGGGATCCCCTCGGGCGACGAGGCCGGGGCCTCCACCCCGGACAGGTCGGGTAGGCCGCTCGTGTCGGGCATTAGCTCGCCGCCGGCCGTGGGATTGCTGGTAACGCTCATGCGGTCAGCATAACGCGCGAGGCCGCCCCGGCCTCGTTGATGAGGAGGAGGAACCGGGGTGGCCTCGCGGAGAATGGGGGTCGATCAGGCGAAAGAGGACGCGCGCGAGGGGATGCGCTCGTTGAGGAACTCGTCGAGGAGAGCGGTCAGCTGGTCGTGCTCGATGAGGAATCCATCGTGGCCGTGGTCGGAGTGGATCTCGCGGTAGAACGCGCCCGAAATTCCGGCTGCCATCTGCCAGACCTGCTCGGGGAAGAACAGGCGGTCGGAGTCAACCGCGACGACGAGGGTGCGCGCGGTGACGGCCTTGAGGGCCTCGATCACGCCGCCGCGGTCGCGGCCCACGTCGTGGGACAGCATCGTGCGGCACAGCGTCACGTAGGAACCTGCGTCGAAGCGGCGCACGATCTTCTCGCCGTGATAGTCCAGGTAGGACTCCACCGCCAGGCGACCGCCGTGCAGCGGATCCTCGTCGTTCTGGGGGATGCGGCCGAAGCGCTCGTCCAGCTCCGAGGGGGAGCGGTAGGTCGTGTGCGCGATCTGGCGGGCGAGCGCGAGCCCGGCGGTGGGGCCGGGGCCCGCGTAGTAGTCGCCGCCGCGCCACGCCGGATCCAACTCGATTGCGCGGATCTGCGTGTGGGTCCAGGCAGCCTGGTCGGCGGTCGTCTGCGCGCCCGAGGCCACGACCACCAGTCGGCGCACGCGCTCCGGGTAGCTGACCGCCCACTCGATGGCGCGGTGTCCGCCCAGCGACGCGCCCACGACGATGCTCCACTCGTCGATGCCGAGCAGGTCGGCCAGGCGGGACTCGGCGTACACCTGGTCGCGCGTGGAAATTACGGGGAAACGCGAGCCCCACGGCGCGCCGTCGGGAGCGAGGGACGCCGGGCCCGTGGAACCCTGACAGCCGCCCAGAACGTTCGCGGCCACCACGTAGTAGCGGTCCGTGTCGATGATGCGCCCCGGCCCCACGATCTGCTCCCACCAGCCGGGCGTCGGCTGCCCGGGCGCCTCCTCGCCGCAGACGTGCGCGTCGCCGGTCAGCGCGTGCAGGATGAGGACCGCGTTGGAGCCGGCCTCGTCCAGCTCGCCCCACGTCTCGTAGGCAAGTGTCACGGAGGGCAGGATCTCGCCGTTTTCCAGGCGCTGGGCACCCAGGTTCGCGAACTTGCGGAAGGCGACCGGGTCGCCCTCGCGCCACGCGCCGGAGATGGGGGCGGGGGGCAGGTTGTGACGGCTCATGATGTCCTTCTTTCGCAGGGGCGCTTCGCTGTTGCGGGAATTGGGGGAGGGGCAGCGGCGGCCTCGGAGCCTCAGGAGTGCGTGTATCCCCGAGGCCGCCGACGGGTCTGTTAGGCCGTGGCCGCGCGGGCCGCGGCGAAGCCGAGCTCCAGGTCGGCGAGGATATCCTTGATGTTCTCCAGGCCGATCGACAGGCGCACGGTGCCGGGCGCGACGCCGGCCTTGACCAGCTCCTCCTCGGTCAGCTGCGAGTGCGTCGTCGACGCCGGGTGGATGACGAGGGACTTCGCGTCGCCGATGTTGGCGACCACCGGCAGGAGCTGCACGCCGTCTGCGAAGGCCCGGCCGGCCTCGTACCCGCCCTTGATGACGAAGGAGAGCAGGCCGCCCGTGCCCAGCGGCGCGTACTTCTTGCCCAGCTCGTAGTAGGGGGAGGACTCCAGGCCCGCGTAGTTGACGGATTCGACGTCCGGGTGAGCCTCGAGGAAGCGGGCGACCGCCAGCGCGTTGGAGACGTGGCGCTCGATGCGCAGGGACAGCGTCTCGATGCCCTGCGAAATGAGGAACGCGTTGAAGGGGGAGGTGACGGCTCCCAGGTCACGGTTGATGAGCGTCTGGATGCGCAGCAGGAACGCCAGGTTCGCGCCCAGCGCGCCGCCCACGCCCAGGTCACGGGCGTAGACGAGGCCGTGGTAGGACTCGTCCGGCGTGTTGTACAGGGGGAAGCGCTCGGGCTGGGAGGCGAAGTCGAAGTTGCCCGAGTCGACGATCGCGCCCGCGATCGAGGTTCCGTGTCCGCCCAGGTACTTGGTGGCCGAGTGGACGACGATGTCGGCGCCCCACTCGATCGGACGAACCAGGTAGGGGGTGGCGACCGTGTTGTCGACGATGAGGGGCACGCCGACCTCGTGGGCGACCGTTGCGATCGGCTCGATGTCGAGGATGTCGCCCTGCGGGTTGGGGATGGTCTCGCCGTAGAAGGCGACCGTCTTGTCGTCGGCGAGCGCGCGCCAGGCCTCGGGGTCGAGGGGGTCTGCGACGAAGCGGGTCTCGATGCCCAGGCGTCCCAGCGTGTTCTTCAGGAGGGTGACGCTGCCGCCGTACAGGGAGGGGGAGGCGACCACGTTGTTACCCGCCACGGCCAGGGCGAGGATCGACAGGGCGGTTGCGGACTGGCCGGAGGAGACGAGGAGGCCGCCGACGCCGCCCTCGAGGGCCGCGATGCGGGCGGCGACGCCGTCGGTCGTCGGGTTGGTCAGGCGCGTGTAGATGGGGCCCAGCTCCTGTAGGGCGAAGCGGTTCGCGGCCTGCGCGGTGTCTTCAAAGGCGTAGGAGGAGGTCTGGTAGATGGGCAGGGCGGTCGCGCCGGTGGCGGGATCGATGTTGTATCCGGCGTGAATCTGCTTGGTTTCGAAGGACCAGTCGTTGGCGGTCATTGTGCGGCTCCTTAGGTGAGGGGTGGTTCGTCTCTGATTCCCCTCCGGCGGGCCGCAGATGCGGTGAAGTGAACATGCGTCGAGGCGCGTCCCGCTGTCGGGGGACTGCGCGGCAGTCGCTTGTGCTGACGCGCAGTCAGCGGCACATTCGACGGTTCATGCCTTCAATTGTTTGTCATCGACGAGGCCTGGGCGCGACGGTCCCGGATGGTGGACTTTTGTGACAGCTGCTGTCCGTCGGTCGAGTATGTGAGCAGGCTCATGGTGATGGTTGAAAATGTCATGAAAGCGCAGGTATTTGCGCGGTAATCATGGTGCTGGTGTTACTAATGTTGCGACTGTTGCATGTGTGAAAGTTGAGTTTTGTGGTGTGTTTGTTGCCAAGCGTGACGAAAGTGGATAGGCTCTTTCCCAGTACGCGCGCTCCGGCGCACCTAATTGGACGAGATGAGACAACGATGAGACGACGCGGAACCATTCGCACGGGCCTGACGGCTATCGCCGCCTGCGCCCTCCTCGTGCTGCCCCAGATGGCGCAAGCCGCCCCCTCTGAGGAAGAGATCGCTGCCGCAAAGGCTGCCGAAGAAGCTGCGAAGATGAGCGTCGCCCAGATCGAGGTCAAGCTCGCCGAGGTCAGCGCCAGCGCCGCAACCGCGGTGCAGAACGCGCAGATCGCCGGTGAAAACCTCAACGAGGCGAACATCGCCCTAGCCGAGGCGACCGCGACTGCCACCCAGGCCTCGGCCGAAGCCGATGCTGCCGAGGCCGCCTTCCAGGAAGGCAAGCAGCAGATCGCCTCCGTCGCGCAGGCTGCCTACCGCAATGGCGGTGGCACGCTCGACTCGCTCGCCCCCTACCTTGACTCCGACGGTCTGCGCAGCGTCGAGACGAAGCAGGCCGGCATCAATTCCTTCTCGTCCTCCGCCGAGGCGAAGATGCAGAATGTCGCCGCCCTCGAGCAGGTCGCCAAGGTGACCCGCGACGCCGCGAACTCCGCGCTCGCGAACCAGCAGGCCGCCACCAACGAGGTCCAGGCTCGCACCGACGCCGCCAACCAGGCCGCGACCGCCGCCCAGAACGAGGCTGCAATCGTCGCCGCCCAGCGCAGCGCCTACGTGCAGGAGCTGGCCACCAAGCAGAACACGACCGTCGATCTCATCAACCAGCGTGAGGCCGCCCTCGAGGCCGAGCGTCAGGAAGCCGCGCGCATCGCCGCCGAGCAGGCCGCCGCAGCTGCGGAAGCCCAGCGTCAGGCCGAGGCCGCAGCCGCCGCCGAGCGCGCTGCTGCCGCTGCTGCCGCCCAGGCCTCGTCCTCCTCGGACGACGAGGACGATGATGACGACTACTCGTACTCTGCGCCCTCCTACTCTGCGCCCTCCTATTCCTACGAGGAGCCCTCGTACTCGGCCCCCTCCTACTCGGGTGGCGGCGGCGCTGACGCGGCGATTGCGGCCGCGAAGAGCTACCTCGGCGTCCCCTACGTGTGGGGCGGCGAATCCTACGGCGGCGTGGACTGCTCGGGCCTGACCATGCTCGCCTGGGAGAGTGCGGGCGTTGATCTGCCGCACCTCTCCCGCGCGCAGTACAGCTACGGCACGCACGTGCCGATCGGCTCCATGGAGGCCGGCGACCTGATCTTCTGGTCCTCCAACGGCACCCAGTCCGGCATCTACCACGTCGCCATCTACCTGGGCGGCGGCCAGATGATCGAGGCTCCCACCTTCGGCGTGCCCGTGCGCATCACCGGCGTGTACAGCTGGGGCTCGATCATGCCCTACGCCGTGAGGCTCTGAGCCGCATCGTTGCTTGACGATCCGGGG
>NZ_ALCB01000076.1:0-9236 GCF_000282935.1 Actinomyces sp. ICM39 | reverse complement strand
CGCGAGCTTCGCTCGGCGCGGACGACTCGAAGCCCGGCCAGGCCCCGCCACCGCCCACGGGCACCGCAGCCAGGCCCACCGGTCCCTCCGCGCCCTCCACGCCGGTGGCCAGTGGGGGTTTTGCAGCATTAGAAGCTGGCTGGCTGTGTATCTCCGGCGTGTCGCAGCTCTAATGATGCAATTCCCCCCCGATTGGCGGCGGCGCGGGCGTGGTTTTCGTTGGTGTGGGCGTGGTTTGCGGTGGTGTGGCCACCAAAGTGCAGACCCATTGGGTGAAAAACGGTGAAGAAAGCCTGTTGTGGCTGAATGAGTCTACGTTTTGGCGGATCCGGCCTCTGGCATGGTGTGGTATTCGCACGCGAGCAACACCACCGCCCCTCCTAAGCAATGTCGCACGTAATTCCCCGAGGACTGCTTCACAGTTTGAATTACTATCATTGGAATTGCAACGTTTGCAGGCTATCTCAAAAAGTGACCGCATTAAATTACGTGCGACTTTTGGAAGAGGCCACCCCTGACATTTGTCATGGCACCACCTGCATCAAAGGACACTTCCGGCCCCATTAAAACGCGCGCAGACTGGGAGCCATGAACGCAGAAGCAACGCCCGCCCTCCAGGCGACGAACATTCACCAGTCTTTCGGCCACGTCGACGCCCTGCGCGGTGTGAACCTGACCCTCATGCCCGGCGAGATCGTGGCACTCCTCGGCGTCAACGGCGCGGGCAAGAGCACCTTCCTGGACATCGTCCTCGGCCTGGCCACCCCCACGCAGGGCGACATCAGCGTCTACGGCATGAGCCCGCGCGAGGCCGTGCGCCGCTCCCTCGTGAGCGCAATGCTCCAGACCGGATCGATGCCGCGCGACGGGAAGGTACGCAACACGATCGACCTGGTCGCCGCAATGCACGCCAACCCAATCCCCACCGACGAGCTCCTCGAACGCACGAACCTCACCAAGCTCGCCAAGCGCCCCCTCGACAAACTCTCCGGCGGCGAGCGCCAGCGCGTGCGCCTCGCCCTCGCACTGGCCGGCAACCCCGACTTCCTGATCCTCGACGAGCCGACCGCCGGCATGGACGCTCTCGCCCGCCGCGCCTTCTGGGAGACGATGCGCGCCGAGGCCGCGGAGGGCCGCACGCTCCTCTTCGCCACGCACTACCTGACCGAGGCCCGCAAGGACGCCGACCGCATCGTCATCATCGACGCCGGGAAGGTCCTCCTGGACGCTCCCACCGAGCAGGTCGTCGCCGACAACGAGGACCTCGAAGACGTCTTCGAGCGCATCACCTCCCACGCCGACGCCGAGTGAGCGCGACGAACGCCCACCCCGATGAGCCGGCCCCGGCCTCGTCCCGAGGCCGACGCCGAAGCCCCCGCCCCACGAACGCAGACACGACACACGAAGAAGGCATCATGACCACCCAGGCACCCGCACGAACCACCGACCGACCGATCCCCTCCCCCTTCACCGGAGCGGGCAAGCTGTGGCGCGCGACGTTCCTGTCCCACATCCTCAACCCGTGGAACATGGCGTTTGCCCTGCTGCTCCCCATGTTCATGTACGCGATGTTCGGCATGACCGATGTTGCGCGCGCGACCCAGACCGGGCGCGGGAACCTGGCAGCAGCGATGATCGCGATGATGACCACGTACGGCGTCATCCTGGTCGGAGGCTCCCTCGGTGCGACGCTGTCCGTCGAGCGCACGACCGGCATCTCGCGCATGTACGCGCTGACCCCCATCCAGCCGTGGGTGATTCTCCTCGTGCGTCTCACGGCCCTCGTGGCGCTGAGCGCGTTTATCACGCTCATCACCTTCAGCTTTGGCCTGGCCACGGGCGCGCAGATGACCCCGGGCGCGTGGGCGGCCAGCGCCGCGGTGGTCGTCGCCCTCTCGGCCCTGGGTGCGCTCATCGGCCTGGCCTGCGGATACACGATCAAGGGCGAGAACGCCTACAGCGCCTCCGCATTCGTCATGCTGATGGGCGCATTCGTGTCCGGCATGTTCATCCCGCTGGACCAGCTGCCGCCCTTCGTCGCACAGATCGCGCCCTTCACGCCCCTCTACGGCGCCGTCCAGGCGATCTACGCGGTCGCCGGAACCGTGACGATGCCGACCGCCGCGTGGCTCAACATCGCCGGGTGGGCGGTCATCACGGCCGGCATCGCCTGGTGGGGCGCATCCCACGACACGGGTCGATAGGCTGTTGCCATGAAGGAGCGCTTGATCTCCCTGGCGTGGGCGGCCCCGTGGATGCTGTTCATGGGGTTTCCCCTGGCCTACGCCCTGGAGTTGACGGATACGGCCCAGCGCGCGAGCATCATCGGGCTGTGCGCCCTCCTCGCGGCCGCTAACTCGGCGGCATGGCTGACCAATCCTCTGCCCGCGCGCAACTCCTTCACGAGGCCGTTCATCCTCTCCCACGCGGCGCTGGGCGCGGTGACGGTCATCTACCTCGTCTACGCGACCTCCGTCGGTTTCCCTTACGCGTTCATGCTGACGTCGTATCTGCTGGTCGCGTGGATCTTCCAGGCGCCAAGCAGATACATTGTCGCGGGCGTCGTACCGATCGTCGCCATCGCCAGCGTAGCCGCCTATGCCGAGGGAGAGCCGGTATGGATGATCTGGTACCTGGCCCTCCTCATCGGCTTCGTCGGGTTGGCTCGCTGGGGCATGGAGCGCTCGGCCCGTGAACGCCTGCGCCGCCAGGATGCGATTGCGCGCGCGAAGGCCGCCGAGCGGGCGCGCCTGAGTACGGACCTGCACGATATCCTCGGGCACTCGCTGACGGGGATCACGATGGTCTCGGAGCTGGCGGGTCGCCTCCTGGAGGCGGGGCGCGTAGAGGAGGCGCGCGAGCAGCTGCGCTCGGTCACGGCTCAGTCGAACGAGGCCTTGGCTGACGTCCGCCGCATCGTGGCGGCCACGCGGGCCCTGTCCCCCGTCGAGGAGCTTGAGGAGGCCCGCGCCCTCCTGGAGGTCGCGCGTGTCGACGCCGAAATCACGAACGAGGGCGAGCCGCCGTCGGGGCCTCGTTCGGCCGCGGCCGCCCACGTGATCCGAGAGGGCGTCACGAACGCGATCCTGCACGCGCACCCGTCGTGGGTTCGTATTCGCCTCTCCCCTGGCGGCGTGACCGTCACCAACGACGGTTACTCGGCCGCCTACGCCGCGTCGAGCGCGGGATCGGGGTCGGGCCTGGCGGGCCTGTCCGATCTGGTCGGCGAGGAGGGCACGCTCACCTGGGGCGCGTCGGGTTCCACGTGGACGCTCTCGTTGGCCTTCGATTCCGAACCCAACGCCCACTCGTCCTGAGGGGTGAGCACACCCGAGAGATGATCCTGCGACCTGCGCTAGCCTAGTACCCCAAGCGCAGACAGGAGGGTGACGTGCCGATTCGGGTACTCGTGGCCGATGACCAGGCGATGATTCGCGGTGCCCTGGCGGGGCTGCTGGACCTGGAGCGCGACATCGAGGTTGTCGCGCAGGCCGCCGATGGCGCGCAGGCCCTCGAGGAGCTGGCGCGCCTGGCATCAGCGGACGCGCCGGCCCGCGCAAGCGCCCCCGTCGACGTTGCCATCATCGACGTCGAGATGCCTCACATGGACGGCATCACGGCCACGCAGGCGATCCGCGCGCGTTTTCCCGGCGTGCGCGTGCTGATCGTGACGACGTTCGGACGTCCGGGATACCTGCAGCGCGCCCTCGACGCGGGCGCTACGGGCTTCATGGTGAAGGACGCGCCGGTCGAAACCTTGGCGGACGGTGTGCGCACCGTGGCCGCGGGGGGCCGTGCCATTGACCAATCCCTGGCCTTGGAGGCTCTATCGACTGGATCTTCGCCCCTGACGGACCGCGAGGCCGATGTTTTGCGCGAGGTCGAGGGAGGCGGGACCATCGCGGACATTGCCCACTCGCTGGGGCTCAGCCAGGGAACGGTGCGCAACCACGTGTCCTCGGCGATGCTGAAGATGGACGCACGCACGCGCGCCGAGGCAGCGTCCCTGGCTCGCGCGGCCGGCTGGCTGTAGACAGCTACGCGCCCATGAAGCGCGAGTTGCGCGCCATGAAGGGCAGCAGGCGCACACCCGCGTAGGTGCCCAGCGTGTTCATGATGACGTCATCGATGTCGACGACGCGGTAGGTGCAGGGAACGACACCGAACAGGCCCGTGTACTGGGTCAGCTCGATGAGGCAGGAGACGACGCAGCCGATCGCCACCCACGCCAGGACGCGGCGGTGCGGGATCGAACGGGCCAGGCGAGACCCGTCAGCGGGCGCACCCTCGGGCGCGCGGCGCATGCGCCGGATGCGCCACGTGGTCTCCGCGAGCGCTCCGAGCGGCACGAACAGCGCGATGTTGAGCAGGATCGATAGCGCGTACAGGGTGCCGCGCAGGCTCTCCCCGTCGCGGAACTGGTCAGCGACAGCCACGAACGATCCGAACGGCGTGAAATTGTCCCAGTGGATGATCGCAGCGCACGCGGCTACCGGGTCGGAGGGCAGGGGCAGGAGGGTGAAGATTAGCAGGCCCGCGAGGTACAGGATCCAGACGAGAGGCAGCGCGCGCGGGAGCCTCCACATTGTCGAGGCGGGGGCCGCGACCACGGGAATCTCTGCCGTCATCGGGGTGTCCGGGTTCTCCTCGCGAGGCAGAAGCGCACCCGTCTGTTTCGAGCGACGATAGATGAGCGGCAGGGCATCGGAGACCGTTAAGTGCGAACCACTCGAACCAGACGACGAAGACGTATCGGGTGTCGATGCCGGAGAAACGAAGGCGGCACGGTCTGAGCGGCGTCCGAGAAACCACCACAGCGCGCACGTGATCACGCAGACGGCGGCGTAAAGCCCCAGATCAAGCGCCCAGTTGACTGCCGTGTACATGTCACCCCTCTCCTTGAGGGGAACATTACCGGCGTTATCGGGCAATGTTGCGGACGTGCGCTCAGTTCCACACGCGATGGACACAATGTGAGAAAAGGCCTGGGAATCCGCTGGAAATTGTTGGTCAGAATTGCGCGCGGTGACGATTCAGCGCACGGGGAAGGCCCGCGCCCACTCACCCGGCACAGGCTGACAGCTGCTCGGCGAGCACGTCCTGTTCTGCACGGGTCACACTCAGCCCATACGCGTTTTTGACGGCGATCTGACGTTTCACATAGTCACAGTGGAACGCGGTATTGGGCGGCAGCCACTGGTCCGCGGACGAGGCCGACTTGTCCTCATTCGCCGCTCCATCCACCGCGAGCAGGTTTTCCGGGTCGTTAGCGAACTCCTGGCGGCGCTGCGCGTCCCACTGCCAGGCGCCCGATCGCCACGCGTCCGCGAGGGCGACGACATGGTCGATCTGCACCAGGGACGAGGTCTTGTCCCCCCTCTGAAACTCGATCGTGGCACCCGTGTAGGGCTCGGCGAGGGTGCCCGACAAGACCACGCAGTCGTGCGTGCCGGGCTTGAAGGTGGGGCGCGCCAGGTCGCGGGCAAGGATGTCGTTTCGGGTGTCGCAGCCGTTATGGTCGGTATCCGCCCACCGCTGCCCGAAGGCCTCGCGGTCGTACGCCGGCGCGGAAGGATCGTCGACCGACTCCCGAACCGTGAGCTCGCGCAGCTGCCGGGCCGCCTCGCTATCCGGCAGGGAGGACAGCGCCTGCCCGCTGCGCAGCGGCGGCCACCCCAGGCGCGAGCGCAAGCCCAGCAGATCCCACCCAACGCCGGGCGCGAACACCCACACGAGGGCAGCGACGATCACCAGCAGAACAATCGTGTCCCCGATGCTCCTGCGCCGCTTGCGCGCCATCTCCCTCTCCTTTCTCTCACAGCGCCCACGCAATGAGGGCACCCCGGCCATCCGAGGTGCCCTCATGATGCACCGACCCACCGGCATCTGCGTCCCGGCGGCAAGTGCCTGTGGATAACTAGGCTCGCTTGCGCGACAGCACCAGCTGACGCACGAAGTAAATCGCGATGATGATGAGCGTGAGAGCACCCATCGAGATCAACTGAGCCCGACCCTCGTCGCTCATGAGCATGAGGACACCAATCCCACCCAGGCCAGCCAGGACCAGCCACGGCAGCCACGGCCACCCGGGCATACGGATCACGAGCGAACCCGAGCGTTCCAAGGAGGGATGCAGGCGCATCAGCGAGATGATAATGAACGTCCACACGATGAGCAGAACCATGCCAATCGCGTTGATGAGCATCGTCAGGATCGAACCGGGCAGGTACCAGTTGCCCAGAACCGCCAGCAGCGCCAGGACCACAACGAGGCCGACTGCACGCTTCGGGGTACGCCCCGCCTCGATGTCTCCCGCAAGCTCGGCGGCCAGGACGGCCTCGTCATCCTCGAGGGCGGCCTCGACGACGGAGCGCACACGGGCCTTGTTGGACGCGGACGCACCCAGCAGCCAACGCGGACCCATATCTCGGGCTGACAGGGAGTACGCCATGCGGGAGGAAGCGTAAATGTTCGCGGAGAACGCGGAGATGAGCGCCATAAAGATAATGACGTTCATGAGCGTCCCGACTGCGGGGACACCCGCCATCTCGAGAACGGCGGCGAAGGCGTTCGTATTCATCGCCTCGCTATCCCACGGCAGCAGCGCGATCAGCAGGATGACGGAGCCGACGTAGAACACGAGGATGCGGGTGACGACCGAGCGGATGGCGCTGCTCATGGCGGCCTGGGGATCCTCGGCCTCGGCCGCGGCGATCGTCACGATCTCAAGGCCGCCGAAGGACGTGATGACGGCCAGGAGCGCGACTGCGACACCAGACAGTCCATTCGGCATGAATCCGTTGTGTCCCAGGACGTTCTGTAGGAGGCCCTCGTGCCCCGGCAGGGGGCCGACGATCGCCGTGCGCGCGACAAGATAGGCACCCACACCCAGGAAGGCAATGATCGCAACGATCTTCACCATCGACAGCCAGGCCTCAATTTCGCCGTACTGCCCTGCCGCCAGCAGGTTAATACCCCCAATAACAACGACAATAACGAGGGCAACCACCCACTGCGGAACCGCGGGGAACCAGCCGACGAAGAACGTCGCCGCGCCCGTCACTTCCAGGCCCGACACCATGATCAGCATGACCCAATACAGCCACCCGATCGTGAACCCTGCCCACCGACCGATTCCGGCCTCGGCATAGGAGGAGAAGGAACCCGTCGACGGCAGGGACGAGGCCAGCTCGGCAAGGGCCAGCATGACCGATACGACGATAATCGCGGCCAGCGCATAGGACGCGATGACGGCGGGTCCGGCCTGATGGATCGCTGAACCCGTGCCCAGGAAGAAGCCGGCGCCAATGGCGAGGCCCAGGGCCATCATGGACAGGTGCCACGTCTTGAAATGTTTACGCCCAGCGGGGGCCGACGCGGCGGGAGTTGACGAATCGGGTGTTGATTTGGGAGTCACACCGCCATACTAACGCCTGCCTCTACGCAGAGCTTTCAACTGCGAGTATGTGAGAGTGATGGTCCACTCGCGGGTCTGCGGGAGCCTCCAGCGGCGCCAGTGCGCCATTCCCGTGAAGACGAGGCCAACGATGATGGACGCGCCCATGCCCAGGACCGGCTGGCCCATGTGCCAGAAGATGACGGTGACCAGCGAGCACGCGAACGCGGGGGTTGCGTAGAGGTTGTTGCCGCCGAAGACGCGCGGGACCAGACCTGCGGAGATGTCGCGGACCATGCCACCGCCGATCGCCGTCATGATGCCCAGGAGGATCGCCGGCATGATCGCAAAGCCCGCATCGAGAGTCTTGATCGCACCGGTCGCGCTCCAACAGCCCAGCACCATGCCATCGGCAATAACGAGGAGCACCGACCACGTGCGCGAATCCATGCGGAAGGCCATCGCAATGAGGGCGCCAACAATCGCGAACCACAGGTAGTAGGGGTCCGTGATGGCAACGGGCGCACCGGTGCGGGTCGTCAGGAGCAGGTCACGGATCATGCCGCCCGCGAGCGCCGTCATGATCGCGAGGATACAGAAGCCGACGGCATCAAAGTTTCGCTCTCGGGCGACCTTGCCGCCGAGGATGCCATTGAGGAGAACGCCCATGAGGTCGATGGCTCGGAAGACCTCGGGCAGGGAGTTATTCAGCGCGTCGAGCAGGTGCATGGCGATCCGAAAGAGTCGATGAGTGTCGTTGTTCATATGCTACAGGTTTTGTCGGCCCGTCAGCGAGAGCCGCAAGCACACTGTCTCACGCGGCTACCGGGTGCGACAATGTCCCTATGACTGCTCTCTTCGCCGGGCTCACGACCCTGGATGTCCTGCATCGACTCGACCACGTGCCGGACCCGCTGCTCAAGGTCACGTCGACGGACTTCACGATGGCCGCAGGCGGTCCCGCGACGAACGCGGCCGTCACGTACGCGGCGCTGTGCGAGGCCTCGCGCGTTCTCAATGGTTCTGGCGACGAGGCCGGGGCCGCCTCGGGCACTCGCGCTTACTCTGAGGAAGCACCGACTCTGTTGACAGCCCTCGGCGAAGGCCCGGTGTCAGCCTTCCTGGCGGCCGACCTGGCGGCCGTGGGCGTGCGCGTCCTGGACGCGACGGCGCCTGCCGCATCCCCCGCTCCCGAGGCGGGCGAGCACCCCACCGACGTGGGCGAGCACCCCACCGACGCAGGCGAGCGTGAGAGCGCCCCGACCTCGTCCCGTGCGTCGCGCGAGCCCGCCGTGTCCTCGATCATCGAGCACCCGAACGGTCGCATGGTGGCTTCCACGAACGCGCGGCTCGACGCCGACCCGGAGCGTGTTGCGGCAGACCTGCCTGAGCGCGTCGGCGCGGTCCTCATCGACGGGCACAACCCGGCGCTCGCACATGCGGCCCTCACCCTGGGCGTCCCCGAGGTCGACGGGGAGGACCCGTTCGCCCAGCTCGAGGCGCGCCCACCCCACCCGCGGATCCTGGACGGCGGCTCGTGGAAGGACTGGCTCACTCCCCTGTTGGGCTTCGTCGACATCGCTGTCGTGTCGGAGGATTTCGCGCCGCCGCTGATGGCGCGCCCGGACGGGGCGCAGGTCGCCGAGTTCCTGCGGGGCTTCGGCATCACGCGCACGGTTCGCACGCGCGGGGATCGCTCCGTGCAGTACTGGTGGGATGGCACGAGCGGCGAGGTTCCCATCGAAGCCGTCCCGGACGCGTCCACGCTGGGCGCAGGCGACGCCTTCCACGGGGCTTTCGCGTGGGCAATCGAGCGCGGCGGGGACGCGGACCCGGAGCG